>JALSIV010000384.1 GCA_026989685.1 Pirellulaceae bacterium
GCCGTCAGGCGGGCCACGGGTTGTGATTCTCGAAGTGCTTTGCTTTGCCACTCTTCACGAGGTCGATGTTCGATGGCGATACGAGCCGCGTGACGGATGAAACGATCGGGATGTCCCAAGAAGGGCCAGGCTGCTTCGACCGCTTCGGGATGATCGCCCACATGGAGTGCCTCGAGACGCCGGCGCAACGCTCGCTCGTCGCGGCACCGCGGATCGGCCTGGACGGCGGCCGCCGTCGACTCGCCGCCGACATAGGTCACTCGATACAAACCGGACTGCACCCGCCGCCCTCCGATGGCGAAGTAGAGCGCTCCGTCGGGATGAACCACCAGGTCGGTGAGCGGCAACGGAGCACCGGCCACGAATTCTTCGACGGTCGCCTGGTAAGCGGCTCCCCGAGGCTCCAAATGTACGGCATAGAGTTTGCCGTAGCTCCAGTCGCAAATGTAAAACGCTCGCTGGTACTTGGTGGGAAACCTGGTTCCGTAACCGAACGTCACACCGGTCGGAGACCCCGGCCCGACGTCGACGACGGGCGGCAACGTATCGGGATAGAACGGAGGCCATTTGCCGCCGCCATTGCGCCAACCAAAGTCGGCGCCGCTCGCCACCACGCAGACTCGAGTGGGACGATACCACGGTGTGTTCATATCCCATTCCATATCGGCATCGTAAGTGAACAACTCTCCTTCGGCGTTGAAGGCGGCATCATATTGATTGCGGAATCCGACCGCCATCAATTCCCACGTCTTTCCATCGGAACTGACCTTGGAAATGTAGCCGCCGGGCGCCGGAGTGCCCCGCATGAATCCCCGCCCATAAGGACGTGGCAACAGCAAATCCTCGTCCCAATTCATGGGAACCCGCGATGCGGCGAAGTCGGTGAGCCTGGTATTGTCGCCGCAAACGACCACGAGATGCCTGCCATCAGGGTGTAGCAGCACGGCATGAGGACCATGCTCGCCGCCGCCATCGAGCAGCCGGAGCGTCTCGACGCGATCGAGTCGCCCGTCGCCGTCACTGTCGGTGACTCGATACAAACCACTGGCATATCGCTTCCCTCGATTGACGACGACATAGAGACTATCGAATGCCCACAAAAGTCCCTGAGCCTCTCCGATGTCGACCCGAATGGGCTCGACTTCGATCGCGCTGGTCGCACCGATCGGCGGAACTTTCACGTAGAACAGTCCGCCGTACTGGTCGCACACGATCAAGCGGCCGTCGGGAGCCACACACATGCTGACCCAGGAACCCTGCTGCTTGGACGGGACCGAATAGAGCCGTTCCACGCGAAAGCCCTTGGCGACCGTGAGCCGTTCTGCGGGAGTCGCTTCGTCGAGAAACTGAGCGTGGGCTGCCGGCACACCGCCGATCACCACCAAGCAGACGAGCACGTGGAAGCAAACGGAACGACGATGCGAGTGGGCAATGCTTCGTGTCATGGGGAATCCTCAAAGTGGAAGCTGAAGCGGAGGTTTCGAGGCGGGAATCGACGGTGGGAAGAGCGATCGGCTGGCATCCGGCTATTTGTCTGCTTGCTTGCCGGCCAGCGGCAGGCTCTCCCCTGGAATCACGGCGTGGCGAATACGCTTTCGTTTCCAGGTGTACGTGATGTGGACGTCTCCGTCACTCGTTTGAATGACCGCCGGGTAGGAGTACTCGCCTGGCTGGTTCTCGAGAACGGCGATCTGTTCCCAATGGATGCCGTCGAGACTGATGGCGACCGCCAGCGGCGTGCGCCCTTTGGTCGTGGGGTTGTAAACAAGGAGCTGGCGGCCGTCCGCAAGTGTGACTGCGTCGGTACCCGCATTCGGGTTGGGAACGTCGAGCAGTTCGATGGGCGACCAGTGCAGTCCACCATCTTCACTCCAACTACTCCAGAGCCTTCCCTGCCGAGACCTTCCCAAAGCCTGCAGTTTGTCACCGTGAAATAGGATGCTCGGTTGAATGGCCGAAACCTTGTCTCCTCGATTGATCGGTCCCACGCGAATCCACGACCGGCCTCGGTCTCGCGTGATCTCGAAATGGACGCGCCATCCCCGATGTTCGGAACTGCTGCCGGCCAGCAGAGCGCCGTCGGCAAGCCTCACGGGCTTGTTCTTCACCGGCCCCAGGATCCCTTCGGGTAGACGGCAGGGAGTGCTCCACGTCTTGCCGCCGTCGCGGCTGATCGTCTTCATACCCCACCAGGAGGACGGTCGCGGACCGCACTTGTAAAACAAAATGACCTTGCCTTTGGCCGCCACGAACAACACCGGATTCCAGCAGGGGTAACGCGATACTCGTCCGTCGGGCGAGCGATACTGAATGCCGTCGGCCACTTCTTGCGGCTCGGACCAACGGCCACCGGCCGGCTTGCGACTCAGCCAGATCCCGACGTCCGGGTTGCCTTCGTCCGTCCCCCCGAACCAGGCAGCCAACAGCGTGCCATCGGCAAGTTGGCAGATCGTCGAAGCGTGGCAACTGGCGAACGGAGCCTGCTCGAAAATGAACTCTTGCTCTACGGTCACCTCGCCGCGAACGGGTACGGCAACGGCAATCAGGCTGAGTGTGGCTGCGAGCAGGATATGCCCGCCCCGCACATGGCGGACGCCCCGTCGTAAAATGGATCGCATATCCGTCGTCTCCTGGTCTGCTGCTTCCCTTGTCGACGCGAGGGAATCTGCCCAAAGCTACTATCTTAATCCGATTCCACCGCTCCCCCCACCCCCTTTCTTTGGCGGGCAGCGATCGCGATACACGACTATTTCTTCCGCCGCTGCCGGCGGTATGATGTTTGGCACAGATCCGTTGCCCTTCGTCGCCGGGAGACCGCAGCAGTGAACGAGCCGATTCCAGCCGACCAGTGGAAACTGTCTCCGGAAGAAACGGCGGAATTCCTAACCGCCGCAGACCGGGCTCGCGGTCGCGGCGAAGCAGGCTGGAAGGCGATCCAGCATCAATGGCTCTCGCCGCAGCGTCCGTTCGCGATGCACCTCTGGGCATACCAGCAAATCTATGGGGAAGCGGCATTGCGTGAAAACCCGCAACCGGTTTGGTTTCCAACGAAAGAGCAGATCGGGAGAACTCACGTTGGAAAGTGGTGCCTGCGGCACGAGTGTGATTCGGTTTCCCAGTTGCATCTCTGGAGCGTCCGGCATCGGGAGGAGTTCTGGCAGGAGGTGATCGACGAGTTGGAAATCCCGTTCGATCGCTTGCCCCATTCGATCTGGGACATCGGGAAATCGCCGACGAGTCCGGTCTATCTGCCAGGCGCGACGATGAACATTGCCGAGAGTTGTTTTCTGGGAGATCGGGATCGACCGGCCGTCATCTTTGACGACGAAGAAGGCCGGACGATTCGCTGGAGCCTCGGCCGACTGCAGGAGGAAGTTCAGCGAGTGGCGGGAGCCCTCACGGCGGCGGGCTTCGGCCGCGGCAGTCGAGCCGCCGTGATGATGCCGATGACGCCGGAGGCGGTAGCCATCTACCTGGGAGTGATCTGGGCCGGGGGAGCGGTCGTCGCCATCGCCGATAGTTTCGCCGCGCCGGAAATCGCCACTCGGCTGGAAATCACCCGCCCCGAATTGCTGTTCGTGCAGGGGGAGTATGTTCGAGCGGGCAAGACGATCGACCTTTACCGGCGAATGCTCCAGATCGACGCGCCCCCTTGTGTCGTCGTGGGCGATACCTCGATCCGGCGTCCCGAAGATCAGGACTACGGTGAGTGGATTTCGGGAGCCGCACCGCTGCATGACTCGGTCCCGTGTTCACCGATGGATGCCACGAACTATCTTTTTTCGTCGGGCACGACGGGAACGCCGAAAGCCATTCCATGGACCCACTCCACACCGATCAAGTGCGCTGCGGATGCGCGCTTTCATCAAGACGTCCATGCCGGTGATCGCTTGGCCTGGCCGACCAACCTCGGGTGGATGATGGGGCCGTGGTTGATTTACGCGGCGCTGGTCAACCGAGCCACCATCGCCTTATACGGGGGCAGCCCCGCCGGGCGATCCTTCGCCGAGTTCGTGCAAGATCAACGAATCACCATGCTGGGCGTGGTGCCGAGTCTGATTCGAGCGTGGCGGGAAAACGAAACACTCGAAGGACTCGATTGGAGTCATTTGCACTGTTTCAGTTCGACCGGTGAATGCTCGCAACCGGAAGACATGCTCTATTTGATGAGTCGAGCCGGGTACCGGCCGATGATCGAGTATTGCGGTGGAACCGAACTGGCGGGCGGATACATCTCTGCGACACTCGCCGTTCCCTGCGCCCCGTCGGTGTTCACTACGCCCGCATTCGGGCTCGACTTCGTTATTCTGGATGAATCGGGGACGGAAACGTCATGCGGTGAGGCCTTTCTGGTTCCGCCGTCGTTGGGAATGTCGACCACACTGCTCAATCGCGATCACTACGAGGCCTACTACAGCGACGTGCCGAAAGGCCCCGGCGGTGTCGCGCTGCGGCGACATGGCGATCGGGTCGAGCAGTTGGGGCCGGGCCGGTACCGTGTGTTGGGCCGAGCCGACGACACGATGAATCTGGGGGGTATCAAGGTGAGCAGCGCCGAGATTGAGCGCGTGGTCACCACCGTAGCCGGAATTCGCGAAGCGGCCGCGGTGGCAGTGCCGCCCCCCGGCGGCGGCCCCTCGCAATTGGTCGTGTTCGCCGTTGCGGCAACCGACCAAGACGCCGATGCGGCAGGACTCGGCGATGCGGTGCGATCCGCCATCCGCAGCCAACTCAATCCTCTTTTCAAGATGAAGCGACTGGTGTTGGTCGAGCAGTTGCCTCGCACAGCGTCGAATAAGGTCATGCGAAGGTTGCTGCGAGAAAAAGCGGTTCGGGAGGAGGAGCCGCCCTGAGTCGTCCTAACGCGGGCTTCGCCCTCAAGGCTGGAGGCCGGAGACCGGAGGCGGTAGGGGGCGTAGTGAGAACCGAAGTAGCGGCCCGTCATCCGGTGCTAGTCGGCGGCAACTCGTCGCTCGAGCCACTCTTCCAATTGCCGCAAGTCCTCGGGAAGAGGAGCCACGATTTCCAGACGCTTGCCGGTCAACGGATGCGACAGCGCGATTCTGCGAGCGTGCAGCGCCTGGCGGGTCAGGATCGTCTCGTCGTCGGCCGAGGGAACCAGTGTTCGCGTGCTGAGGCGAGCGTGGCCGGCGTAGAGGCGATCACAGAGGATCGGGCAACCGATGTGAGCCAGATGGACTCGGATCTGGTGAGTTCGTCCGGTCTTGGGAAACGCGGCGATCTTGGCATAACCACGGAAGCGGGCGACGACGCGAAAAAAAGTCTCTGCCTCGCGAGCCGCCGCGTGCTGCCTGCGGATCGCCATCTTCTCGCGCTGATACGGGTGAGGACCGATCGGTTGAACGATCCGGTCGGCGTCCCGATCGGGCTCGCCGCTCACGTAGGCCCAGTATTCTTTCTCGACGTGCCGGTCGTGGAAGGCATCGGCCAACGCATAATGCGCGGCATTCGTCTTGGCGACCAGGATCACGCCGCTGGTGTCGCGATCGAGTCGATGAACGATGCCGGGGCGGTGCGCGCCTCCCACGTCGCTCAGCTCCTGAAAGTGGCCCGCCAGTGCGTTGGTCAACGTTCCCCGCCAATTGCCTCGCGCCGGATGAACCACCATTCCCGCCGGCTTGTTGACAGCCACCAGGTACTCGTCTTCAAAGAGAATATCAAGCGGGATGGCTTCGGGGGTGGGACCGCTACGAGGGATCTCGACCGACTCGAGTTGGATCTGTTGTCCCGGTTGAACACGAAAAGAGGGCTTTTGCCGCTCGCCGTCGACCTTGGCCTTACCGGCCTGCACGGCCGCTCGGAGCTGGACACGACTGAACCGAGGCAACTGATGAGCAAGGAACTTGTCGAGCCTCATTCCCGCATACTGCCGGTCGACGATGAACGTCCAACCGGGAATATCAGCCGCCGATGGCATCGCACCCAATCTTATTATTTTACTGCCCCTTGGAATCGGACGGCGCGCTGCTGGACGCGTCTCCCTTCTTGGGACTCTCCGGCGTTGACGTTGCGCCTTCCGATTTACCGGCCGCCTTGGTGGCATTGCCTTGGTCACCAGCCGGTTTCTTCTGCGGCTCCTTCTCCTCCGATTTCTTGGTCTCCGGCTGCTTCGTGCTGTCGGCGCCGCTTTTCTTTTCGCCAGCCGGCGGCTTCGATTCGCCCGACGGCGTTCCCAGGTCCGGGAAATCGGACAAGCTGTCTAGGCCAGGAAGGGTTCCGGGAAGGTTGCTGGCCGGTCGTTGGGCACTCGGGGGCTTGGGCTCCTGCCGCTTGAACCAGAAATACCAATTCTTCAAATCGCTATCCGCCAGCGCCTTGGCTCGTTGTTTGGCCTGTTCGGCCAGCGCCGAATCGGCGCCATTGACTTCAGCGGCCTTCTGGTAATACTCGGCGGCTTCATCGACCTCTCCCAACCCTTCCTTCGCCTGCGCCAGGCCGAACAGGGCTCGCTGACGCAAAAGCGGCTGATCGGTGCCGTCTCCCAACTGTTTGAGCACTTCCTCGTACTTCTCGATCGCGTTTCCCAGGCTGGTCAACGCCACAGACTTGTCTTGGAACAGGCTGTCGAGTCCATCGTTCAGATCGACGTCACCGGCGACTACCAGAGCCCACAACGCCGCCGCCGAGTCCCCGTAGTTGGTCGCCACATTCTCCAATCCGGCTTGAATCTGCTCCGTGTCCTGACCCGACATGGCGAGAAAGAACGACCGCCAAGCTTCTCCGGTGGTTCGCTTGACCGACGACGAATACCACATGAACAGTCCACATCCCACGAGCGCCGCCGCGACGATGATCAGTGCCGGCATGGCGTAGGGCTGGGCCTGATTCACCCAGCGGCCGAGCAGGTCGGCCAACTCATTGGTCTGCAATTCGTGTCGGCGAGCGGATTTCATGGGGAAACGCCTAGCTCTTTCGCGGGGAGGGGATGGGACCAGTGAGGCGCAAGTATAGGAGCGGCTAAGAGACTTCGTCAATACGAAGTGAAAGCGAACTCGACGGCCTCCACCCCCGCCCGCCGCGGGGGTGGCTGTCCGCGGCCCGGCGATCCTCTATGTTGAATCGCCTCGTAAACGGGCCGGCTTGCAACCGCAGGCAATGGCCGGTTTTTCGAGGGAACCGGTGGAAAGCGGTTGAACAACGACGGTTGAGAGAACGGGGATGATGAAGAGTCGAGCGATGAGCCGTTCCGACATGGATGGTCTGAATGCCGAACAGCGGCGTGCCGTGGAAACCCTTACGGGGCCGCTGCTGGTGTTGGCGGGTGCTGGAACAGGGAAGACTCGGGTCATCACTCACCGCATCGTGCGGCTGATCGAATGCGGGGTGGCCGCCGACCGAATCTGGGGAGTGACCTTCACCAACAAGGCAGCGAAGGAGATGCGTTCTCGGCTGAGGGAAATGCTGGGACGGCGGCGGAAATTGCCTCTGTTGTCCACGTTTCACGCGTACTGCGTCCAGATCCTTCGCCGGCAGATCCACCACCTCGGTTATCCCAGCAGCTTTCCCATCTATGACCAAGGGGACCAGGAGTCCCTGGCACGTCGCGTGTTGCGGTCGCTGAAAATGCCTGACACGCAACTTCGGCCTTCCGATCTGCTCTATCTGATTGGATCGTGGAAGTCGCGAGGGCTCATGCCGACGGACGCGGTCAAGGAGGCTCAGAGCGACCGGGAGCACTTGGCGGCGGTGGGATATCGCCGCTACCAGAAAGCCTTGGAGCAGGCCGGGGCGGTCGACTTCGATGATCTGCTGTTGCTGACCGCTCGACTGTTTCAGCGATTTCCCGAGGTGGCGACGGAGGAAGCGGGACGATTCGACCACATCCTGGTCGACGAATACCAGGACACCAACGGACCTCAATATGCCTTGGTTCGATCGATGGCCGAGTCTCACCGCAATTTGTGCGTGGTGGGCGACGACGACCAATCGATCTATGCGTGGCGCGGCGCCGATGTGACGCATATCCTCAGATTCACCCGCGACTGGCCCGATGCCACCGTCGTCCGGCTGGAAGAGAACTACCGCTGTGCCGCTCCCATTCTCGAGTGTGCCAATCGGCTGATCGTTCACAATTCGACGCGCACTCGCAAAGTGCTCAAGGCGACTCGAGGCGGCAAGCAGCGTCCGGGCGTGTTGCAATTCGAGTCGACCGAGCGGGAAGCCGAAGGCATCGTCGAGTTGATCGCCGGCAAGCTGGCTTCCGAGCATCGGCAGCCCCGCGATTTCGCCATCCTGTTCCGCACGAACGAGCAGCCTCGCGCCTTCGAGATGGCGTTGCGGAAGGCCAAGATCCCCTACGTTCTGATCGGCACCAAGTCGTTCTACGATCGCCGCGAGGTCAAGGACCTGTTGGCCTATCTCAAGCTGGTGGAGCGACCTCACGACGAAGCATCCCTGCGGCGGATCATCAACGTGCCGGCTCGAGGTCTGGGGGAGCGCAGCATCGACCGTCTACTGAAGGCGGCTCAAGCCTCCGGACGCCGACTGTGGGACGTGTTGCACGACGAATCGGTGCTGGCCCAACTTCCCGGCGCGGCTCGCCGTGGCGCCATCGAACTCGTTCATGCCATCGACGCCATGCGTCGGCAGCGCAAGGACCGTCCCTTACATCAACTGACGCGAGAGTTGCTCGAGCGAATCGACTACCGCCGGGAAATCGAGCACATTTATCCCCGCGCCGAAGATCGCGAGGCCCGCTGGAACACGCTCGAGGAACTGGTCAATGCGCTGGCCGGCTATGAGCGGGAAGCGTCGCGCCCCACGTTGAGCGGCTTTTTGGACGAGATGGCGTTGGGCTTGCGGGATGTCGAACCGGACAAGGAGGAGCGGATCCGTCAGAACGCGGTCGTGCTGATGACGCTTCACAGCGCCAAGGGACTCGAGTTCCCCATCGTCTATCTCGTCGGCATGGAACAGGGAATCTTGCCTCACCATCGCAGCTTGAAAGAGGGAGGAGGTGCGTTGGATGAAGAACGACGCTTGTGCTACGTGGGGATTACGCGAGCCCAACAGGAGTTGATGTTCTCGTTGGCATTGGCCAGGCAGAAATGGGGCAAACCGCGCCCGTCGATTCCCAGCCCTTTCCTGTACGAATCGCTGGGAGTCGAGAAAAAGGAAGCCCAATGAACAGCGGGCCCGCAGCAGCGCGCCGCTTCAGGAGCAATCGGGCTGGTGCTGTTCGATTCGCTCGATTTTCCGCAGACGCCGTTCGTGGCGTCCACCTTCGAACTGGGTCTTGAGGAAGATATCGACGAGTTTCTCGAGCTGACTCTCGGAAAGCAGGTTGGCGGGCAGGCAGAGGACATTGATATTGTTGTGCCGCCGGCTCATTTCCGCCGTGACTTCGTCGTACACGGCGGCGGCTCGAATACCGGGAAGCTTGTTGGCGGCAATCGCCATTCCCGTTCCCGTACCGCAAATCAGGATGCCGCGGTCCGCCTCCCCACAAACCACTTTGGCACCCACGCGCTCGGCGTAGTCGGGATAGTCGACACTTTCGGAATTGTGGGTTCCCACATCGATGACTTCGTGGCCCTGCTGTTTGAGCAGACGAACCAGTCGCTCCTTGATCGTCTTTCCTCGGTGGTCGCTGCCAATGGCAATCCGTAACATGCTACTCTCCTCCTACGAGACCACCTCGAAGCGTATCATCTCTTCGTCAAGCTTCTCAACCCAGTGTTTCAGTTCGGTTTCGATCTGCGCAGCGCACGCCTGGTATTGTTCGAGCGGGCCGCCGATGGGATCGGATATGTCGGCTCCGTCCCGGCAAAGCGTGAAGATGCGATCGGCCAGATCGGGACGATGAGCCAGCAGGGTCTGGCGATGCTGCTGCGTCATCGTGAGGATCAAGTCGGCCCCGCTCAGCAACGATTCGGTGACCGGCTGACTGGTGTGGCGACTCAGATCGAGTCCCCGCTTGGCCATGACTTCCACGGCGGGTCCCGAGGCGGGCGCGCCGGGCCCCGCCGCCAAACCGCCGCTTTGGACGGTGACTCCGTGTGCCGGAAGTTCCTCCAGAGAAACGCCCAGACGTTCCGCAAACATCTGCTTCATCAGCACTTCGGCCATCGGGCTCCGGCAGGTGTTGCCGGTGCACACCAGCAGCACCACCA
>JALSIV010000385.1 GCA_026989685.1 Pirellulaceae bacterium
GCTGCAGTCCCCCCAACCGAGCCACCACCTGCTCACCCGGCCTCAGCGTAAGGTGGTAGGTGTTCCCCAAAATGATCTGAGTACCCGTCTCCCGCAACATGGCGGGGGTGAGCCCCTTGACCGTCCCCTGTGTTCCGACCGGCATGAACGTGGGAAGTTCGATGGTGCCGTGAGCCGTCACCAGCCTCGATCGGCGAGCCGCCGTGAAGGGGTCGCGTCTGAGCAGCTCGAAACGAAACGCCGGCTGTGGGGACTCCTGCGAGCTGGGCTGGGACATGCCTCCGCCTATCTCGGCCACGGGTCACTCGCCACGCAGCTTCAACCCGTGTTCGGCGAGCTTCTGCCGGACTTCGTTCAAGCTGGTGACACCGAAGTTCTTGCACTCCAGCAGCGAGTCTCCCGTCTTGCGCACCAGATCGCCGATGGTAGTGATGTTCAGACGCGTCATACATTTGCGAGCCCGAACGGAAAGGTTGAGCTCGGAAATCGGGCGATCGAGCATGGCCGCTTGCTCGGGTGGCAAGTCCAGATCGGCGGGCGTTTCGCTTTGCGGTCGCGTGAACACCTGCTGCCCCAAACGCAATCCCTTCGAAGACAGCATGTCGCGGATCTCTTCCAGCGAGGTTTCCCCGAAGTTCTTGCGCGAAAGCAACTCCTGCTCCGTCGTGCGCATCAAGTCGCCCAGGGTGCGGATGCCCATCTCCTCGAGACAATTGCGGCTCCGCACCGAGAGTTCGAAATCGGTCACCGGCGTGGCCAGCAACTGAGCCATCCGGTCGTGTCGCCGGCGTTCCTCTTCGTCGACAAAGATATTGCCGGACGCCTCGGCGTCTTTCAGATAAAGGCGAGCGCGAGGATGCCCGGGATAGACGTCGAGCACGCGTTGGTAGCAGGCGGCCGCCTTTTCGAACTGGCCCATGTCCTCGTACAACACGCCCAGATTGATCAAGGCACCCACGTGAGCCGGAAAGCGCGAAACCGCTCGCTGATAGTACAGCAGTGCGTCTTTGTCGTTACCGTACCGGTCGCTCTCCAGCCCCAGGCCGAACAAGGCCCCCGGGTGGCCTTCGTCCACCGCCAAGGCCCGTTCGTACAGCGCGATCACCTCATCGATGTTGCCGCCGAGTGCCGCTACGGTAGCGCCGCGCTGGTACAGATACTCGGCCGACTGTTCCACCGGACCGGACAATTGGTCGAGCAATTCCAGGGCCTTTTCGGGACGCCCGGCGTAGCGATGCGTTTCGGCCACCATCAACGTCACTTGATCCGAGTCGTACCCGGCCATTTGAGCCGCCTGGTAGGCAGCGAGAGCTTCGTCGTAGCGCTGCAGAGCAAAATACGAACGCCCCAAATAAAAATGGGCCATCGCCCCGCCATCGGCGGAACTGAGCGTCTGAATAGCTCGCTCGTAGCGGCCTAGCAGGTAATAGCAAACACCCATTCGCACTGAGGTCGCCGGCGTGCGGTCCTCGCGGACTTCCAGTTCTGCCACCGCGTCTCGCAACTCCGCGAACCGACTGTAGTCTTCTCGGATGGCATGCGTGATCCAATCGACTTCAGCCGGTCCGAACGCGGCGTTGGAAAGTACGATTTCACGAATGTCGACGTCTAAGCCCTGGGCCATGAGGGGAACTCCGCACAGAGGAAAAACAGCAGCGCAAACCGCGAACCGCCCGACACCTGCCTCGTGGTGCGGCGGATCAACCGTGTATTCTCGAGCCTGTAACAAATCCCGCCGCGCCCCTTTCCGGCCTCGGGCGTGTTGCTTGCGGCATGGGGTTCTGTGACAGCCTCTTCGCAAGAGCCAGCGGTGGGAGTCGAACCCACAACCCCCGCATTACGAATGCGGTGCTCTGCCGATTGAAGCTACGCTGGCGTCAAGACTTCTGGAGAATCCCTACGGTATGGGACGCCGTTTTTTTCGTCAATAGGACACTCGCGGAGACTTTGGAGCTGCACACGGTGGAGCTGACGAAGTACAATGTGCAGGAGGCGACGCTTGCCGCAGCATCGGAGATCGAGAAATGGGTGTTCTTTCTCCGGTATGCGGACCGCTACGATGCCGAGCGACTGCGGGAGTTGTTGCCGGAGGTGCCGTTTCAACAGGCCATTTCGGCGGCCGAGGGGATTGCGGGGCGGACGGAGGATCGAATGATGTACGACCAGCGAGAGAAGGCTCTGCGCGACTACCAGTGGGCGATCGTGAGCGCCCGTCGCGAGGGGCTTGAAAAGGGAATCGAAAAAGGAATCGAAAAGGGAATCGAAAAGGGAATCGAAAAGGGACGAGAGGAAGGCGTCCTGATTGGCAAGATCCAGATGCTTGAGCAACTGTTGGGCGACCCACCGACTCCAACAGACCAGCTATCGAAGCGCCGCGTTGCCGAACTCAGAACATTGGTCACCCAACTCCAGGAACGGTTGCGCTACCGGGGAGCCTAGCAACCGGCCGCGGAACGCCGAACAGGCTTTCCGACTCGTGGTTCATCGGACTGTCCGAATCGCTTGTCTACCCTGGGACCCTACTACCGGCTGGTCTGATGAACCTCCAAGATCGTCCTGCTCGCGAGGTCTGGATCCTGTCGAACCCTCGAGCCGGGGCCCGCGAGTCGGCACAAACCGTCGACCAGCTCGAATCCCGGCTGCGTGTCCGGTCGCTGCAAGTGACTCGCTTCGACAATCCGCAGGACCTGGGAGAGGCACTGAAACAGGCTCGACCATGTGACGTACGAGCCGTGGTAATGGCGGGAGGCGACGGCACCGCCAATCTGGTGGCCCAACTGGCGCCCCCCGACATTCCTTTGATTCCCCTGCCACTGGGAACCGAAAACCTGCTGGCTCACTACCTGGGACATCGTCGCTGCCCCGAATCGATTGCCGCGGCCGTCGAATCGGGTCCGGTGGTGCGCTATGACGCCGGGGAGTGCAACGGACAGCTTTTCCTGCTGATGGTCGGCTGCGGATTCGATGCGGAAGTCGTCAAGCAAGTCCACGGGGCTCGTCGCGGCCACATCCATCAATTCACCTATCTCGGTCCCATCCTTCACACGATCCGGAACTACCGCTATCCCACCCTGCTGGTGCGGTATCGCGACGCTGACTTACCGGGCCGACCCGTTCGTCAGTGGCAGGGAAAGTGGGCTTTCATTGTCAATTTGCCCCGCTACGCTCGCGGTCTCACCTTCGTGCCTCATGCTTCGGGAACCGACGGACGACTCGATCTGTGTTTGTTCCGTTCAGGTTCGCTCTTCAAAGGGCTCTATTACCTATCTCAGGTCATTCTGGGGCGGCACACGCGCCTTTCCGGCTGCACGCTGGCCTCGGTGGAGTCGGTAATCGTTGAAGTGGCTGACGGCGAGTCGGAGACGGGTGTCCCCTGGCAGTTCGACGGAGACCCCGGTGGCACCCTCCCCATCGAGGTGCGTGTCCTGCCAAGCCGGGTCTCTCTGATCCATCCGGCTGGGGCGAGTTCCCCTGACGAACGCGCGGGGCTACGATGAGACGGCGAGCCCAGTGGCCCATGCCCCGTCGACCTTCGGCAGTCCCACCAGCCGGGGACCTGCCGGAATCCGAAGACCGCTTCCTCATCGACCACCCCAAGCCATCACTGCCAGCGCAGGACCCGAAGCGATGACCTCCTCACAGCCCATTGCCGTTTCCATCGGCCCCTACCGGGTGGGAGACGGACAGCCGTTGCTGCTGATTGCCGGCCCCTGCGTCCTCGAGTCCCGCCAACTCACGCTGCAGATTGCTTCGGAACTCCAAGCCTCGCTGCAAGACCTGCCGGTCCAATGGATTTTCAAGGCTTCGTTCGACAAGGCCAACCGCACGAGCCTATCTTCGTACAGGGGCGTCGGACTGGTGGAGGGGCTGGAGCAACTATCCGAAGTACGGGAACAATTCGGGGTGCCGGTTACGACGGACATCCACTTGCCCGATCAGGCGGAACCAGTGAGCCGCGTCTGCGATCTGATTCAGATCCCTGCCTTCCTCTGTCGGCAAACGGACCTGTTGGTAGCGGCGGCCGAAACCGGCAAGGCCGTTCACGTCAAGAAAGGACAGTTCCTGGCTCCCGACGATATGCGACACGTAGTCGGCAAGCTGGAGTCTTCGGGCTGCTCGAACATCGTGTTGTGCGAGCGGGGTACGTTTTTCGGTTACGGGCGGCTGGTCAACGACTTCAGCTCGCTGGTGGTCATGAGACGGCTGGGGGCAGCGGTCGTGTTCGACGCTACTCACAGCGTCCAGCGGCCGGGTGGACCGCAGGGACGGACGGGCGGCGACCGGGAAATGGTGGCCCCGTTGGCACGAGCCGCGGTGGCCGTCGGCGTGGACGGACTCTTTTTTGAAACGCATCCGCGCCCCGAGGAATCCCCCAGCGACGGCGCCAACATGGTCCCTTTGGCCGAGTTTCCCGACCTGATTCGGGACCTGTTGCGGTTGCGAGAGGCAGCTCGCGCAGCATTTCGGACCTAGGGCAGGGCGGTCCAACTCGCACAGGCGGCCACGGCATCACTGAGAGGCGACGCATTTCTCGAACAGAGTCCCCCAGCGGGGTGAACCCGATGACACGTTACGTGGTAGATAGAGATAGCGTGAAGTCCCCGCATTCACACGAGTGGGCCGAGCGCGGCTCCATAAACCCTCGAGCACCAGACGTGCACGATTTCCCTCACTGTCAGGCATAAGAGTACACCAACGTGAAGACAACCCAATCGATGATTTGGGCCGGCGGCGCGATGATCGCCGTTGCCGGCCTGCTGGCATCTTGTCGCCGGGAGGAGACTCGAGCGATCGGACCGGCAACGCACACCGAGATCCGCGTGGCCAAACGGGACCACTTCGGTCTGGCCATGCAGTACTTGTTCGACTTGGACGCCACTCGTCGGTCGTCGGACGATGCGGTCTACCACTTGAATCGCTGGCTGCTTTCCCACGAGCCCCAGACCGACTGGCAACTCGATTCGCTGGTCAAACGGCTGATGCCCGAATTGCAGGCGATCCCTGAGGTCAAGCGACTGGAGCGTTTGCAGTTCGTTCCCAGCGACCGCGCGTTTCTCGAAGAGACTTGGTGGGTGCATTCGATCAGCAAGGAGGCGATGAACCAGCCGCTTCCCCCGCTGTTGGACGATTGGATCGAACGGCAATCCGAACTGACTTCCGGCGATCATCAGGCGTTGCAGGAAGCCTGCCGCATGTTCGATTGGACCGTGCGTCACATCTACCTGGAACCGCTCCTCAACTACCCCCGCTTGATCACTCAGGGGCCCACGTTCGGATCGAGCGAATCCGAGAAGCAGCCGACGTTCCCGTCGATGCGAGCCGAACCGGGCCCCGGCTACCGGTTCTACCCGCTGCAGAACCTGATGACCGGTCGCGGGGATGCTCTCAATCGAGCTCGAGTCATGCTCCTGCTGTGTCGGCAACGCAACCTCCCGGCATTCATGCTGGGGCTCGACCCCGGCGGAACGCCACGACCTCGGCCGTGGCTCTGCGCCGTGCTGATCGCCAAACGACTCTATCTGTTCGACCCGCAGTTGGGCCTCCCCATTCCGGGCAAAGAACCGGGAAGCGTGGCGACACTCGATGATCTGCGCAGCGATGCCCAGTGGCCCCAGCGTCTGGTTGTCGGCAATCGACCGTACGCTTTCGCCGATGCCGACTTGAGCCAGCTCGTGGCACTCATCGATGGCTCACCGGAATACCTGTCTCGGCGGATGGCCGTCCTGGAAGACTCGCTGCCCACCCGGCACCAGATGGTGTTGACGGTACGTCCTTCGCGACTGGCTCGGCAATTGACTCAAGTCGACCCGTTCTTCGGCGGCAGCGGTCGCATCCGCCTTTGGAACCTTCCGTTTGAAACCGCCATCTTCCAGCGGAATCTTCGAAAGTACTTCGAACTCCATCCGTCGCAGGCCCAGCGGGACATGCGCCCCTTGAGTATTTTGCGGGAACTGCCGATGCTCCATGAAGCTCGGCGACGGCACGCGTTGGGCTGGTACGTCGACCAGGGAAAGCAACCCGGTGCCAAAACGCTGTATTTGGAGTCGCGCACGCCCAATGAGGCGCTGGCGCGCCTTCCTCGCTCGCGGTCACTCCAGGAGCAGTGGGGGCTCGAGCGGGAAGACCGGGAATCGCCCGGACAATTCCAAGCCCGTCTGCAACAGCAAATCAACTTGCGACGGGAGGCCAAGTACCTGGCCAGCTACTGGTTGGCGCTGGCCCACTACGATTCGGGGATGGTCGACGTGGCCGTCAACTGGTTCAAAGAGCGCACCTTGCAGGCATTTCCTCAAGGCGATCTCAACGCGGGAGCCCAATACAATCTGGCTCGCTGCTACGAACTGCTGGGCCAATCGGATCAAGCGATCAAGCTGCTCGAAAAGACTTCCTGGCCACAGCAACACGGAGACCGCCTGCGAGCCCGGATGCTCAAGCGGGCCGCCGGCCGGTAGCCGAAGGGCACGTGGGTAAGGCCTCGTTTCGATGGTACCCGCCCTGAGCCCACCGAGCCCCTCACGGTGCGCCGCCGGGTTGCGGTCCCGGATGCGGATGGGGCCCGGGATACGGATTCCCACCGGGGTAGGCCGGCCAGCCGGAATAGAACTGGTACATGCCGCGATAGGGAGAGTTCCACAGAGGGAACGGCACCGAATACGGCCGATAAGGCCGCAGCCACTCGCCGAACGGACGCACCGGTCGCCCCCATTCGCGGACCCGATAGTAGTTGTCCACCGAGCCGCCGAAGGCGATGGTGCTTCGGTAGTGGTGGAAACCGCTATCGGCGTAATCGGAGCGGCCATAGACATACACCGGACCAATCGCCGCATATTGGGCAACGCGTTTGCCGGTGCTCTGGTCGTGAGTGTAATACGAAGGAGCGACGATCCAGTCGGCCGCTGACACCAATGTGGCATCGCCGACCCAGACGCTCAGCAACCCGACCGCTATCCACTTGAGTCTCATCGTTGTCAGTTCCATGTTGCGAGGGGATGGTGAGGAGTCCGGAACACTCCGCCAGAAGATTCCAGCGGTATCGGACTACTGCGTGTCGGGGACAACCCACAACTCCTGTTTTTCCACGTCGAATTGATAGTGTCTTCCCGGGGGCAGTTCGGGCAACTTGATGCTGTTGCGACGGATGATCTTCTCCATGAACTCGTCGTGACTTTGCGGTCCCTTGCCATGCTCGGCTTTGTAGAGGTTCAAAGCCTGCGGGATCTGAATCTCGAACACCAGTTTCTCCTGGGTGCGAAACAGTGTCTTGGCGGGGCCGGCAACGACGTCTCCCGTCTTTCCGTGTCGATCCATTGCCTGGGTCGACTTGCCCACGCCGACTCCCGCCTTCTGCGCCACCACCGGAGCCTGCTGCTCGGACGGCTCCGCATCGCCGGTCGAGGAGGCCGCCGGAGGCCGGCAGCCCGCGCATGCCAGCACGATGACGGCCAGAGCGCCGGCGACGGCCGGGATTCTCGATGCGACTTCGGCGGCAACATTCAAACGCAAACCGCTCATTGGGGAACCTCCGTGAGGTCGAAATGCCAGTTCTGCATGGTGGCCAGGGCCGGCTGCAGCGTCAGATCGTAGTGCAGGGGAGTCACGGTTACGAAGCCTTCCTTCAGCGCGCTCAAGTCGGTTTCCGGATTGTCGTCGCGGGGCGGCGGATCAATGGTGGCCCAGAAATAGGTGCGTCCCTGAGGGTCCTGGCGGCGAATGAAGTGTTCGCCGTAGCGAGCCACTCCCATCGGCACGACACAGACGCCTCGAGGCTCCTCCAGCGCCACGCGAGGGATGTTCACGTTGAATAGCCGAGCCGGCGGGTGGGGATGTTCGGTCAGTTGTTCGACGATGCGCACCGCCAGCCGCGCCGCCCGGTCGAAATCGGCATGTTCGTCGTACTCCAGCGACACGGCAATGCTGGGGATGCCGAAGAACGCTCCTTCGATGGCCGCGGCCACCGTTCCCGAATAAAGGACGTTGATGCCGGCGTTGAGCCCATTATTGATGCCGCTGACCACGAGGTCGGGACGCACCTCGCACAGTTCCGATACCGCCAGCTTCACGCAGTCGGCCGGACTTCCTTCCACGGCCCAGCCCCGACGGCGGTCGCCGTCATAGACTTCCAGACAGACCAGGGGGGTCAAGAAGGTGATCAAATGGCCCACTCCCGACTGTTCGGTCGCCGGTGCCACCACCGTCACGTCGCCCAACGCCTGCAGTTCGCGCTCCATGGCCGCCAGCCCGGGAGCATAGACGCCGTCGTCGTTCGTGAGCAGAATGTGCACGAGAAGACTCCAAACAACATGCGAGGAACGCAACCGGCCTCGTACCGGCCACAAATTCCATCGTAATCGCACGGCGCCGGCCCTACAACGGACCAACCGTCATGACCGGCGCCACCCGATCCGAAGTGAAAAGAAAGATCCCCCGGGCTGGTTGATGGCAGCGCGGGCGCGTATAATCGGGACTCGTCTTGGAACCGCCCCCGCACAGGCGGTTTTTTTCGTTTCTAAGAGGCTGTCACGAAACTCCCTGCCGCAAGCAACACACCCGAGGCCGGAAAACGGCGCGGCGGGTTTTGTTACAGGTTCTCAACACACCGATGCAGGTTCCGGCTCTTGGAAATGTCCACGGCAACCGAGCAGACGTCGTCCACACCTGGTACCGTCGCCGATGAACGCGTGCTCGTACTCGACTTCGGATCGCAGTACGCCCAGTTGATCGCTCGCAGAATCCGCGAACAGAACGTCTATTGCGAGATCGTCAGGCACGATATTTCGGCGCAGCAGGTGATGGCTCACCATCCCCGAGGCCTCGTGCTCTCCGGAGGCCCGGCCAGCGTGTACGAAGAGGGAGCCCCGCGGTGCGATCCGGCCATCTTCCAGCTCGGGCTTCCCATCCTGGGCATCTGCTACGGCATGCAACTGGTGTGCGAGATCCTCGGCGGAAAAGTCGATAGTTCGTCGACTCGAGAATATGGCCGAGCCCGCTGCGAGATCCTCCGCCAGTGCGAGTTGTTCGACGGACTCCCCGAAGAGACCGACGTGTGGATGAGCCATGGGGATCAGGTGACGCAGGTGGCGGACTCGTTCCTGCCCTTGGCCGCCACCGATACCTGTCCCATCGCCGCCGTCAAGCACGAGTCGATGCCGGTGTACGGTTTGCAGTTCCACCCCGAGGTGACGCACACCCCGCAAGGCTCGATCGTACTGCGCAACTTCGTCATGAACGTCTGCGGTTGCGGGGGCACGTGGAAACTGGCCGACTTCGCCCGCCAGACGATCGCCGAAATCCGCCGGCGGGTGGGCGACGACCGAGTCCTCTGCGGGCTGTCGGGCGGAGTCGACTCGGCGGTGACCGCCGCGCTGCTGTATGAAGCCATCGGCGATCGACTTTCCTGCATCCTGGTCGATAATGGATTGCTGCGGAAAGACGAACAGGCATCGGTCATCGCCGAATTCAGCCACCACTTCCGCACCGATCTGCATGTCGTGCACGCTCAAGACCGTTTCCTCGACGCTTTGCGAGGCGTTACCGAGCCTCAAGAAAAGCGGCGGATCATCGGCCACTGTTTCATCGACTGCTTCAAGGAAGAAGCAGCCAAGATCAAGGACGCCCGCTATTTGGCGCAGGGCACGCTCTATCCCGACGTGATCGAAAGCGGAGCTGCTCCCGACGGGCCGGCTGCCACCATCAAACTGCACCACAACGTGGGAGGCCTGCCCGAGGAGCTGGGGTTCGAACTGATCGAACCGCTACGCGATCTGTTCAAAGACGAAGTGCGGCGACTCGGCCTGGAACTGGGACTTCCCGAAGATCTCGTGTGGCGACATCCCTTTCCCGGCCCCGGTCTGGCCGTCCGCTGCCTGGGCGAAGTCACACGAGAACGACTGGCCGTACTGCGCGAAGCCGATTCGATCCTGGTCAACGAGATCAAAGCGGCCGGACTGTATCGCAGCACCTCCCAGGCCTTCGCCGTGCTGCTACCCGTCGAAAGCGTCGGAGTGATGGGAGATGCGCGGACCTACGAGCAACCGGTGGTCATCCGGTGTGTCAATACCGAAGATTTCATGACGGCTGACTGGAGCCGGCTGCCGTATGAACTGCTGGCGACCATCTCGACACGCA
>JALSIV010000386.1 GCA_026989685.1 Pirellulaceae bacterium
CTAAGACACTCACAAACACCCGCGCTTTTCGAATTGTCAATTCAGGCTGCGGCGTCGGTCGAGTTCCCATGATGGCAATCGCCCGCTCTGCTACCAGACCGGGCTCTGGTCAGGCTGGAAAGCCTGACCTACCGAGCTGGCCGCCCCACTCCACTGGGAATCCTGCCCCACTCCCCAGAGTGAGAAATGGCTGATTTTGTCCGATTTGGCGAACAAGATGCGCTTCACGGACGTCGAATAGATAGAAGGAGAGGAGGTGAGTCATGTCCAACGCCCCAACACAACGCATTCGACTGGTGCTGCAAGACGACCAGGGTCTGGGGCGGATTTCCCTCGACCTGGCGACGTTCCTGGAATTGTCGCTGGCGCTCAGCGACACGCTCGACCAACTGGAACGGACGTTTGCGGCTTGGGAAACGCCGCGATCGCGACAGAGCCAGTTTGGCCGGGACCGAAGTGCACGTCGGATTCGAAACCACGACCCGATTGCCTGATCTGCGAGCTCATTGTTCGAGCGAGGCGTTTCGCTTCAGTCAACAGGAAGACTTCCCCACCATGTTCGGTTGGGCCGGAAGTCCGGTTTCAGATACGCGGCGTGCCGTTTCTCCAGCGATTGCTTTCCTTTGGTCTTGATGGACTCCCAGCGAGCCGTTCTCTTGGCCGGGTCGAACTGCGGGTCGGGCGAGGGGAACGTGGCGTGTGTTTCCTCGAGCCACGTCTGCAGCTCGCGGCTCATCGCATCGACGCGCTCCGCCTGCCGGTCCGCGAGGTCGTGTTTTTCGGCAGGATCGTCCGCCAGGTTGTAGAGCTCATAGCGACCATCTTCGTGATAGTAGATCAGCTTCCACGGATCGCGCAACAAGATCGACGACGGCTCTCCGCCCTGGTTTCCGTAATGCGGATAGTGCCAGAACAGCGGTCGCGGCTCGAGCGACTTTCCTTTCAGCAGCGGCACCAAGCTGACACCGTCGACATCCTGTTCACTCGGCACCTCGGCGCCGGCCAGGTCCAACAGCGTCGGATACCAGTCCACACCATGAACGGGTACGGAACAACTCGAGCCGGCCGACGTCATCCAGGGCACCTTGATGTAGGTCGGCACGCGCAGGCCCCCTTCCCACTGTCTCCCTTTGCCGCCTCGCAGCGGCAGGTTGCTCGTCGAATAGGCGTCTCCCGATGAGACTCCACCGTGATCCGACGTGAAACAGACGATGGTGTTCTCGGCGATCCCCAACGAGTCGAGCTTGTCGAGCACGATGCCGACCGCTCGATCCATGGCTTCCATCATCCCCGCGTAAATGGGACAGTCCTGAACCTGTCGAACACAAAGACGCCGATCGAATAGAAACCGCTCCCGCACCAACCCCTGTCGCACGGCCTTGTCACGGTATTTCTTCCAAAGTTGGGGAGTCGTTTGAATGGGAGCGTGTACGGAATAGAACGCGAGATACGCCAGAAAAGGGCCATCCTTGTGCGACTCGATAAAGCGTGCGGTCTCGTCGGCCAACCGAATCGGCAGCGACTCTCCGGGCGGACCTGGCGGCAAGAATGGATTCTGCCAGGGAGAAAAATAGCCGCCTCGCGGGCTTCCCACTTCCCATCCTCCCCGGTTGATCTGAAACCCGTGGTCGGTCGGCAACGATCCCTTGCCGCCCAAGTGCCACTTGCCGGCGAAAAACGTGGTGTAGCCGGCATCTCGCAGCACTTCGGCGAGCGTGATTTCCTTCGCATCGAGCTCATGGCGATACTCGGGCGGCAAGTGGCTGTCGTGTCGTTTCAGCGAGCGCCACGCCTCGCCCGACCGCTCGCCGATCCAAGTGGTGATGCCGTGTTTGGTCGGATAAGTGCCGGTCAAAATGCTGGCGCGCGACGGGCTGCAAACCTGGCACGCCGCATAGGCTCGGCGAAACTTCATCCCTTCTCGAGCCAGACGATCGACGTGAGGCGTCTCGTAAAACAGTGAACCCTCATTGCTCAAGTCCCGCCATCCCAGATCGTCGACGAGAATAAAGACGATATTCGGCTTCTTCGGCGCCGCGAGTTCCCCCGCGCAAGCCACACTCATCATCAACCAGCCGAGCAACATGCCGACTCCAACACTTTGCCATCGAATCATGCCAACCTCTCAGAGTGCAAAGTCTCTTGCCACGCCCGAAAAAGCGAGCCTACCGGAATCTTCTCACCACACGATGATCGCTGGTTACCTTCCCATCAATACCCGATCGAACAGACGATAGGCGATTTCTCGCATCTCCGCCGGAAAATCATGACCACAATCGGGGTGTTCGACCCGCAAGCGATCCCCGGCCCGATAGAGACGGAAGATCGGCCGAGCCGCTTGGACGATCCGATCTACGCTTTTCCACTGAAAGTTGCCGTCTCCTTTCGGCGCACTGATGAAGCAGTACCGCGGTGCCAGCGCCGCGATCATCTCGTGAAAATCGAACGGGATCGCTTCCAATCTCCCCCGATACTCGGCCAGCTTGGGAATGTAGCGCAGTTGAGTCCAGCCTCTCCCCGGCTTCCACGGATCGCTGGTGCCTTGGTAGTCCAGGTACGAATCGAGGCCGCAACTGGAAACGATGACCTGGATTCGAGAATCGAAAACGGCAGTGTAAACGGCGTTGTGGCCGCCGAGCGAATGGCCGATCGCTCCCACGCCGCCCGGCTTCACTTGCGGAAGAGACAGCAGCAAATCGACTCCGCGAATGTTGTCCCAAACCGCCTTCATGGTGCCGCTCTGGTAACCGAGTTGGAGAACGTCGGGTTGATAGTTGGCGAGCAGCGGATAGGACGGAGCCAACGTGACGTATCCTCGCTCGGCAAGCTCGCTGGCATATTGCCGGTTGGGCCGCCCTCCCAGCCCCACCACCACACCATGCCCGATGCGATTGTCGGTCGGATGAAGGCAAAGGACGGCCGGCGCCTTGTTCTCCCCAGACAACGCAGCCTTGGGAATCAGCAAGTAGGCAGGCACTCGACTACCCGGCTCGGACGCGTAGGAAATCCGCCTCCGCACATACGAACCGCAATCGGTTTCGCTCTCGATGCGCACCTCGAGCGGACAGCGTTTCTCCTCGCCAGGCAGCCGCCCCATCACCTGCTGCATGCCGGCCAGCACGGCCGCGCGCCGCTTTTCCCAATCCGCGATCGACTTGACGAGGCGAACCGCTCCCGTCTCATCGCGGTAGAGCAGTAGATTCTCCCGATCGAGTCGGGGAGGTGGCGACTGCCCGCGTGCCACCGACAGCGAGCCCAGCGCGCAACTGGCCAGGACGAACATCGCCTTCGCCACTTTCATCGTTGGTGTCTCCGGAGTCCGTGTGTCGCGAAGAGGAAGTCCAAGGTGCGGTCTTGCGCCCCGCGCTTCCACCGGCCCATTGTAGCGGATGGGAGTTCATCACCGCCCCCCACATCCTCCCGCCTCCGGTCTCCGGTCTACGGTCTCCCCCTTCCGGCCTCCGGTCTTGCGAGCGCAGCCCGCGTTGCCGATTCGCATTGACTCCAAACACGGTCAGACGTCACAATACGTGGCGCGCTCACAGGAAGCTGCAACACGGGCCCGCCCGCCGAAGAAGCGCGGCCACCAATCGCGGGCGGAGCGGTCGTTCCCCCTCGCCGACTCGAGATGTCGGTCACTCGGAAATGAGGAATTGAAGATGGCGACATGGACGTCACGACGGCTACGCGGATGCGTGTGGACCGCTCTGGTACTGCTGGCCGGTTTGGCCGGATACTCGGCGGCTCAGACAGCAGACGACAAGAAAGCAGGAACGGCCGGGTCGGCCGAGGTGCTCAGGGAACTGGAAAGGGCCAAGCGACTGGCCACGCAAGATAGGTACCTGCTGCGGTACAAGTTCCGCAAAGGGGACGTCTTGAAGTGGAAGGTCGTCCATCTGGCCACGACCGAAACGACCATCCAAGAAAAGCCGGAGACGTCGAAGACTCGCAGCGTTGCCATCCGCCGCTGGGAAGTGCTCGATGTGGACGAAGACGGCAATGCCACGATCGAAGTCACCGTCGAAGAAGTCGAGATGTGGCAGCACATTTCCGACCGGGCCGAAGTCAGCTACAACAGCCGAACCGATAAGACGGCGCCTCCGGAGTACATGGCGGTGGCCGAGACCGTGGGTGTGCCTCTGTTGAAAGCCAAAGTGACCCCCAACGGCCAGATTGTCGGCCGCAACCGTCCCAAGAAGGGATTCGATTTGGGACTGGGCGAGATGACCATTCCCTTCCCCAAGACAGCTCTGGCAGTCGGAAAGTCGTGGTATGTTCCGCGGGACTTGATGATTCAACTACCCGGCGGCATGGTCAAACGGATCAAGATCCGGCAAAAGTACACACTCGTTAAAGTGGAAACGGGTGTGGCAACGATTCGCGTCGAAAGCCAGCCGGTGACGCCGGTCAACAATCCGCAAATCGAGGCCCAGTTGATGCAGGACTTGATCGACGGCACGGTCCGCTTCGACCTCGACGCCGGTTGTCTCCTCTCACGGCAAGTCGATTGGGATGACACCGTGGTGGAATTCGCGGGACCGGCCAGCATGATCAAGTACCGGGCGCGACTCACGGAAAAGCGCATTCCCTCCACACCCAAGACGGCGAATGCGGCATCAGGCGAGTGAACGAGAGCGCCCGGACCGTATCAACCACCGGGAAGCGCGGACAAACTGCCCCGCCACCCGAGTTTCTCACGCAACGTGCGGTAGTCGTTCTGCGTTTCGACTTCAATCAGTTGAAACGTCGGCTCGGCACGCACCACACGGACGCGATCGTCGGCCTCGAGCTGCACCACTTCTTTTCCGTCGACGACAATCGACGTCGCCTCGTGCGGCATCCGCACCGACATCTCATACACATGGTCGGCCGAATCGACCACGGGGCGCACCGTCAACGTATGAGGACTGATGGCGGAGATCACAAACGCCCGGATGGTCTTTCGGAGAATGGGGCCTCCCGCGGAGAGGTTGTGAGCGGTCGAGCCGACCGGCGTGGCGATGATCAGCCCGTCGCAACTGTAAGTCGTGGCCCACAGTCCGTCGACATGAAGATCGACGTCGAGAATGGAATAAGGGGGACCACCCAGGATGGCCGCTTCGTTGAGTCCCATGCGGCCAGCGATCACCTGGCCGTCGCGAATCACGGTACACTCGAGCATCAAATGGTGGACGATCCGGCAATCGCCGACCGCCACCTTGGGAAACCAGGAACGGAGTTCCTGAGGCGGAAGTGCAGCGAGAAACCCCAGCCGCCCCAGATTCACGCCCAACACCGGCCGCTGCCGGTCGGCCATGCGGCGCGCCGATCGGAGTACCGAGCCGTCGCCGCCGAAGACGACGACGAGGTCGTACTCCAATTGGGACAGATCGAGCGCGAAGTCGGAGTCGGCTGCCACGATCTCGGCGTGCCGCTCCACGTCGGCTCGCAGCGCTGCAGCCTCCTCGGGTGTCGCCATCCGTTTCTGCGGCCCCAGCAGAACCACGCGAGGGCGGCGGCCCTTCCAAGTGGGAGCCGTCACCAGCGGATCGCGGCGTTCAGACATCGTAGCCTCCTCGCGCGTGAGTGGTCCCGATCGATCTCATCGGCCTGCTACTTGTCGTAAGTCACCGACAGCAGGCACAGCCCTTGAGGCGGCGCGGTGGGTCCGGCTCGGCGCCGGTCACGGCTGTCCAGTACGTCCTGGACCCACTCCGGCGGCTCTTTTCCCACGCCCACGACCATCAGGGTTCCCACGATATTGCGCACCATATTGTAAAGGAATCCGTTGGCCTCTACTTCGATCACCACGCGATCCCACGGCTCGGTGGCGACCCGCTTCACCGTCAGATCGATCACCCGCCGGACCGTGGAGACGCGTTTCGATCCCGATGTTTCGAACGCGGCAAAGTCGTGCTGGCCCAGCAACAAGCGAGCCGCTCGCTGCATCGCCACTACATCGAGTCGGCGGGGAATCCACCACACCTGATTCCGCGAAAGAACGTCGCGCACCGAACCGTCCTGGATCACGTAGCGGTAACGTTTGCGCACCGCGTCGCGGACAGCATGAAAATCATCGCCGGCCACGGCGACCTCGCGCACGCAGACGTCCGGCGGGAGATTGGCGTTGAGTGCCCGGCGCAGGGTGGTCGGGTCGAGACGGGTAGCCAGGGTGAAACTGATGACTTGGCCGATGGCGTGGACTCCCGTGTCGGTGCGTCCGCTGGCGACGACTCGAATCGGCATGCCGCAGATCCGCTCGAGCGCTGTTTCGATGGCCCCTTGCACGGTCGGTTTGTCCGGCTGCCATTGCCAGCCGAAGTAGCGGCTCCCGTCATAGGCAATGGTGGCCCGAAACCAGCGCGGCACCGGTGAGGTCATTGGTTCACGGCCCTGGTCGCCCCCACCAGCAACTCGGCGATCTGCACGGCATTGGTGGCTGCACCTTTGCGCAAGTTGTCACTGACGCACCAGAAAGCGATCCCGCGGTCGCTGGATAGATCCTCGCGAATTCGGCCAATGAAGACCTCATCGCGGTCGCTGCACTCCAGTGGCAAAGGATAGGCTCCAGCGGGCAGGTCGTCGATCACTTGGATTCCGGGTGCCGCTTCGAACAATCGGCGAGCCTCGTCGGCTGTCAGTTTCCGCTCCGTCTCCACCAGAATCGACTCGCTGTGGCAATTGGTTACGGGAACGCGAACGCAGGTAGGACAGACACGAATCGAGTCGTCACCGAAGATCTTGTGCGTCTCATGGACCATCTTCAGTTCTTCGGACGTGTAACCTTGCTCGCGCTGCGAGCCGATCTGGGGGATCAGGTTGAAGGCTATCGGATGAGAAAAGGCCTGATAGTCGTAGGTCTCTCCCTGCAGGGCAGCTCGAGAGCCTTCCACGAGATCGCGCTGGCCGCTCACTCCCGCACCACTGGTCGCCTGATAGGTGCTGACGACAACGCGTCGAATGGTGGCGGCGTCATGAAGCGGCTTCATCGCCACGACCATCTGCGTCGTCGAGCAGTTGGGGCTGGCCAGAATTCCCTGGTGCCGGCCGGCCGCTTCGGGATTGACCTCGGGGACGACCAGCGGCACGTTCGGGTCCATCCGCCAAGCCCCGCTCTCGTCGACGACGACGGCGCCGCGCTCAACGGCTTGAGGTATAAACGACGCGGCCACATCGTCGGGCGTGCTGGCGATCACCAGATCCACATCGTCGAATGCCTCGGGGCGCAGCTCCTCCACAGCGATCGACTCCCCGCGAAACTCGATAGTCTTGCCGGCTGAGCGCGCGGATGCCAGCGGCTTGAGTCGGCTCAAGGGGAACTCGCGTTCCTCGAGCAAACGTAAAACCAGACGGCCGACGGCTCCCGTCGCCCCCACCACGGCTACTCGCTGCGACACCGCATCTGCTCCTTTGGCTCTCATGTCATGTCATGCATTCGGATCGGCGATGGCCGCATGCCCATCACATCCGCTCTGCCGCCGAGTATAGAGAGCGGTAGCCGACGCGGAAAGTCGCACGGGCAGGCTATGTGCCGCGCTCTGCCGAGGAACCCCAGCGATCGAACCAGCTCTGAGGCAAAAAGATGGCGTTGCCGATGATCATGGCCAGACCGAAGGTGATCATTCCCATGTGGACGGCGATTCCCAAGTGGACCAGCAGAGCGACTGCCAGCGTGGCCATGCGCAGGCTGGGGCGCCAGATCGTCGCGATGTAGAACGTCTCCCAGAAAACGGTGACGTGCGTGATCAGGGCCATCAGAGGCGGCATGTAGATGATCCAGGTCAGCGGCGTCGACTGGTATTCCGAGTTGGCGGCCGCATACCACAGAGCGAACCCGTCCCACCACAGTTCACCGCGAGCCTTTCCGATGCCGCCGAACAGGTAGATGATGCACATGTGGATCTGCCAAAGCCGCGTCGCCACCTTGGTGCTGACCGCCGGTGTCAACTCGAAGATGCCTCGCCGACGTCGCAACCATGCATCGACCGACCAGACACCCCCGCACGCTCCGACGGCCAAATACATGGCCGCCATCGTGTTGAATTGATCGAGCCCGAACAGCGATCCTTCCAGCCGATGGCAATAGCTGAGTGTGATCAATAGAGCCAGGACGGAAACGACTCTGGTCCAGAGGCCGATTGTCAGCAAAGCAAATACAGCCAGCGCTGCGATGTGAAGTGCCCACAGCAAGGCGGGATGTTCGACGTACCACAGGTAACTGAACGCCCAAGTCCCCTCGTGCATGGCACGTGACAGATCTCGAGGAATCCAAGCGCGCCTGCCGAGGAAGCCGTCGAGATTGACCGCCCACACCAGGTGCGTGTAGAACAGCATGGCTCCGGCGGCCATTCGCAGCGCGGCCAATTTGTGAGGCATCTCGGGACGAAACCAGAACCGGTCCCACGCCGCCACCGCCCCTCTCCATCCCCTTGCCGGAACCGCTACATCACTCATGGTTGCTCTCTCCTGGACATCCTCAGTCCGGCAAGTCGCGATAGAGACGCGGATCGGTGAGCCCGATGCCTTCCTCCAGGAATTCGTAGGGAGTCGGTTGCCGGTGTTCGACGCGAGTCACCCAAACTCGGTCGGCTCCCGTCTCGGCTTGAATGTGCCGCACAAACGAGTCGCGCATCCACTCGTACCGGTCACGAGCCTGTCTCCATCGCTGCACGGCCGCCGGATCCTCGACAATCTCGGGCGGCGGCTCGGGTGGAGCATAGAGGCTGTGAAGCGTTTCGGTCATCATGAAATGCCGGTGGTAGTAGAGGCGGGGCCACAGCCGGCTGCGATCGGGAATCAGATAGCTTTCGGCAGGCCGATCGTCGCCGAACCGCAATTCGACTCGCAAGAGATGGTTGGGCCCGGGATTCGGCGAGAAAAAGAAATATCCGTGGTTGAGAAACAGAGTGTCGACGTAAGGTTGCCAGACTCTCATCAACGGCACGGCGAATGGCGAAGCCTCGCCCGGCCCTCGCGAAGTGGCGAAGGTGAACGGCGGAATGAACACGGCCGCCACGTGAATCGATACCAAGACGCTGACGATCGCGCGGCGGCGAATCGACCAGGGACAGCCTTGGGGCGACTGAGCGGACGCCGGTTGCCGGGAGCGGTCGCTTCGTTTCTTGGTGGATCTCTTGCCGTTCATGCTGAAGGTTATCGGCCCATCGGCGCGCAACCTACGAAATCCGCTAGCCCAATTTGACCTTTTTGTCCGAATCCAAGCGGAAGAAACGGAGCTTGCCGGTAGCGCAGAAAAAAACCCTTGCCGGAGATCGTTCTCCTGCAAGGGTTGTAACGGTCCAGTCCGTGATACCGATCGTTTAGCGAGCTTGTGCCACGACATCGGTACGGAATTCGAAGGAGACTTCCTGTACTTTGCCTCCTTCGAGAGTGATGTTACGCTCCTGCGTCAGCCGGCGTCCGTCACGATTCCAGACGACACGCACGGTGTAGTCTTCCCACTTCTGTCCCGGCTTGAGTTGCGAAGTGCGGAACTGGCGGACTTTGCCCTTGCTGCGAGTCTTCTGACCTTCGAGGTAGACCTCGGCGTCTTCGGGAACGTAGACGGTCAGAGTCGTCTCGGGATCGCTGTCAGGCTGGTCGAAATCGAGTGCCACATCGGCTCGCTGGCCGGCACGCAAGCTGACCACTCGCGAACGCGTGATCGTCTTGCCGTCTCGTTCGACTTCCGCACGGATTTCGTAGGTATAGTCGAAACCGCCCACCAAGCCGCGAGACACGAACGTGCGACGCGAACCGGGGGTCTTGGTCAGACGGTTATTGACATAGACCTTGGCTTCCTCGGGAACGGTCACGGTCAGCAATGCAGAGCCCGTGGCGGCCGAGGTGCTTTTTGCGCCGTCTTTGGGAGCCGGCGCGGTTTCTTTCTTGGGCTGCGGCGGTGTGGCTTTCGGGGGCGCGGCCTGAGGCGCCGGTTGAGCGGGGGCGGAGTAGTACTTGTACGCACTGCCGATCGAAGCACCACCGGAGCTTCCG
>JALSIV010000387.1 GCA_026989685.1 Pirellulaceae bacterium
CCCCGCCGGGGGTGACTCGAGCTGCCTGGCCGACTAAGAAGATCGCCGGCGGGCGCAAGCGGCGACGCGCTACCAGGGTGGCGACTTCGTCGAGTCGGCAACTGAGCGTCTGTTGGTCGGGCCAACTGACTCGGCGGATGATCACCACGGGAGTATCGGCCGGCTTGCCGCCGGCCAATAACTCCTCGGTCCAGCTCTCAGCCGTCGTCACCCCCATGTAAATCGCCAGCGTCCCGGGGAACTGCGCCAACTGGCGGTAGTCGAGCCGCTCCCCTGTCTTGTCGCGTTTTTCCTGACCGGTGACCAGGGCGACGGCCGAGGCCCACTCGCGATGGGTGATCCCCACATCGCCATACGCGGCCGCTCCCAGAGCCGCCGTGATGCCGGGAACGATCTCGTAATCGATTCCAGCCTCCGAAAGTGCGGCGATCTCCTCGCCCAAGCGGCCGAAGACCGCGGGATCGCCTCCCTTGAGCCGGACAACCCGTTTCCCGGAACTCGCCAACTCGACCAGCTTCGACTGGATCTCCGGTAGGGTCCAAAGCCGGATCTTGCCGTGAGCTCCCAAACAGACCCGCTCGCAGTCATCCGCGACGAATTCCAATAGCTCCGGGTCGGCCAAGTAGTCGTACAATACGGCGTCGGCCTGCCGCAGGCAGTCGCGACCGCGACAGGTCAACAAGCCGGGATCTCCGGGGCCGGCCCCGACAAAATAGACCTTCCCCGACATCGATGCGCCTCACCCCTCGCTCTTCATCAACTCGTTCATCGTCGCCACCAGGCCCTTGACGTGGTCGACGCTCTTCTTGAAATCGGCCTGTTCTTGCTCGGTCAATTCCAGTTCCACGATGCGCTGCACGCCACCGTCTCCCAACACCACGGGAACACCGACGTAGTAACCACCGACACCGTACTCGCTATCGCAATACGCCGCGCAAGGAATGACGCGCTTCTTGTCCTTGACGATCGCTTCCACCATTTGAGCCGTCGCTGCGGCCGGCGCATAGTAAGCGCTACCGGTCTTCAGCAGACCAACGATTTCGGCTCCGCCTTTGCGAGTCCGATCCACGATCGCCTCGAGTTTCTCCTGGGACATTAGTCGAGTCACCGGAATGCCGCCGACGGCCGTGCAACTGGGCATGGGTACCATGGTGTCTCCGTGACCGCCCATCAGCAATGCCGTCACATCTTCTACGCTCACTCCCAACTCCATGGCGATGAAGGTGCGGTAGCGAGCCGTATCGAGTACGCCGGCTTGCCCGAGCACGCGCTGCGTCGGAAAACCGCTCACCTGCCAGGCTCGCTGCACCATCGCGTCCAGCGGGTTGCTGACCACGATGATGACCGCATCCGGACTCGTCGCTTTGATCTGCTCGGTGACCGCGGTCACGATGCGAGCGTTCGTGGAGAGCAGATCGTCACGGCTCATCCCCGGCTTGCGCGGGATCCCCGCGGTAATCACCACGATGTCGCTCCCAGCCGTCTCGTCGTAACTCGTCGTTCCCACGATGTTGGCGTCAAAGCCCATGATGGGAGAGGCTTCCATCAAATCGAGAGCTTTCCCCTTGGGCATGTCTTCCATCTTGGGGATATCGACCAGCACGATGTCCCCCAGCTCCATCGAAGCGCACCAATGAGCGGTTGTCGCCCCCACATTTCCCGCTCCCACGATCGTGATCTTCGCTCGACGCATGGCTGCATTCCTTTAAGCTCGTGGACCCTTGAACTTACTGCAACACTATTGACCTCAAGGGCTTCCGACAATAGTGGTACGCATGGCACAGTTGCGCGGGACCGCCGCTTCCACCGCACCGGGGACAATCCCGGCCAACTCGTACGGACCGCCCCGACGCTCGTTCGACACTGCCGGCAGCTCGACGAACTCAAGCCACCAGCGAGTCTATCAAAGCAAGCCGGAGCGGGAAACCGCGTGGCAGAATCGCAGTGTCCGCCCCGGTTCCTTTCGCTAGGGTAATAGGACCGATGGGACGGATAGGACGGATGGGACGGATAGGACGAAGGCCGGAGCGAGACACAGACCGAGACACAGACAGCAGACCGAGACACAGACGGCCACCCCCTTTGTCCCCCGAGGAGAGGGGGGCATTGCAATGGAGGCCGGACTGGCGGGGCTGTCAGGCTGGAAAGATGCCCCTAACGGGCGGTTTCGTTATGACTGCCAGGTGATTCGATCAACCTGCTGGGCGCTTGCCGACTACGCAAAGTAGGTACTCCCCTACTTCCGCAATCGGGCCCCCAGCATCTTCACGACGTGCGGCAGATCGCAGACTCGGAGAACATTGAGTAGCTGGGGAGCTTCCGGGTCCATGTGGCTGTCCGGGAGGCTGTCGCACCACGCCTGGTCGATTTCCGACTCCCACAGCGCCGCGTAAGCGGCCCAACCGGCCGCACGCCCCTGCCCCGCCACGATCACCGGCAGAGACGATTGTCGCAACCATCGAGCCGCCGCGATCGTGTCGCGAATCCGGCCCGTGTCGACCGTCTGTCCGAGCAACACGTGAGCTCGTTCGACGTAATTGGGTGGGTTCTTGCGAGTCCACCGAGTGGCTCCCGTGCCTCGCGGCTCCAACACCATCACGCAGTCGCCCTCCTGCAATCGTGATGCCAGCCACCCGGCGCTCGCCTTGGCCTCCCCACGCACCAGCAATACGATTCGCTTTCTCTGAATCGGCGGCGGAAATTCGCTCGCCTGGCCAACCCACACTCGAATGCCCGGTTCGGTCTCGATCCGGACGTTCGATCCGGACCGCTGGAGGACTCGAGCCGGCTCGATGCGAGGCGGAAACGAACGGAAGACGACGCGCCGCAGATGGGCCTTGAGTTCTTCGCGCCATGCGGCCAGTCCGTTCTCCTCCGGCATCCCCACATCGGATATCGGTACGAAGTGCCGATCGATCGAGGTGTTCAGCTCATCGCGAGGCAGATCGTCGTCGGTGGAAAACACGCGCAGCTTCTTCGGATCGATCGGATAGGTCTTTTTTCCATGACTCGAGCGAACCACCAGATCGACCTCGCTGTCGGTAACCGGCGAAGGGTCCAGCAGCAATTCGGTACGGAAGAACCGATAGACGGCGCGGCGCAAGTCTTCTCGATAGGCATGGCCGCCGATGCTGACCACGGCGTCGACCGAGGCGCTGGCGCCATAGAGGCTATACAGTCGTTCCAGCCGGTTGATGATCCGCTCATTGGCGTCCATCGGAAAGATGCGGTCCTGATCGCTGTTGACGAACCGCAGCGGTCGCGGAGCGACCAGCGAAGCGATGCGGGTCCACGGCCACTGAAAAGTGTTGTACAGGAACATGCAGTCGCAGTGACCGTTGATCACTCGGTTGGTGACATAGGACGGCAAGTCGGCCATTCCGCTGACGGGAGCCGCGATGGCCACGCGGGGATCCGCGGCCGCAATCCAGAACGTCGCCGCTCCCCCGCCGCTGATTCCCGTGACACCGATCCGCTGGGGGTCGACGTCGCCACGGCTTTGCAAGTAGTCGATCGCCCGGATTCCGTTCCAGCATTCCACTCCGGCAGGCGTGTAACCTCGAGCGTGCCACCACCAGCGTCCTTCGCGATACGTCCCGTGGTGGGTGGCACCGATCTCTCCGAGTTGCAGCGTGTCGATCATCAGACAAATAAAGCCGTGACGAGCGAACCAGATGCCGTGCGACTGGTAGGCGGTCTTATTACCGTCGCGTCCCTGATACGAATGCCCGCACACATAGAGGACTGCGGGAAGCCGCTTTCCCGCTTCCCGCTTCGCCGGCCGGTAAAGATTGCCCGTCACATAGAGTCGAGGCCGACTTTGGAAGTGGATTTTCTCCACCACATAGTCGCCCATCTCCAACGTCCCGGTGACGGTCGCCTTCAGTGGTGTTTTCTCCGGCAGCGGCCACAATCCCAACATGTAGAGATACTCCTGACGATACCTGGCTCGATTCGCTTCCCAAGCCGACTTCGACTCGATGTCGGCAGCAAACAACGAATGGATCCGGGATGCCTGTCCGGCCAGGTATGCCTGGATCATCTCGTCTCCGGGAGAGCTGCGATCCGGGGGACCATATTCTTGTGCCGCAAGCTGCGTCGAAGGTGACAGGCAACACGCCAGAGCGCACAAGAACAGGCCGCGAATTCGACCCATCCGATCACGAGGGCTACCGCTCATGAGTTGGTTCTCCGTAGGATCTTTCCTTTCACACCATAGGATCGCCACGCATTGTAGAGCACAGAGACCGCGGCGGGGCCTTGGTAACTGGTCAGGCCGGACCGCCTGACCTACAGTGAACGTGCTGGGGTCGCGTCCGCAGCCGGCCACCTCGTCGCCCGCTTCTGAGTGACCGATTGGAATGCTCGTGTTACACAAAGGGAACGCTTTGGTCACGGTGAACGGTGCTCTGCCAAGGAAACGCAGTGCCACGCACCGTGCGCAGCATCGCGCGCGGCCCTGGTGTCTGTGGATCGCGACGCTCGCCCTCATCGGCTGCCACATGCCGGTCGCCCGAGCAAACCAAGCCGAACGCCAGACAGGGGCATCCGAATCGCCCGCCTCGAGTTCCTCCACGATTGCCGGCCCCCGGCAACTACTCGGCATGCTCGGACTGGAAGACGACTTCTGGAGCCAGTGGCGCGATGATGGTCCGGTCTCGCCTGCCGAGTCCGATTCGCTGTTGCAGATTCTGTTTCTGCTGAATCGGTTCCACCCTGCCGATTGGGAGCTGTGGCAGCGACAATCGACTTTCGCCGATGCCAGCGAGGGAATCGGGGGAATGCGAGGCCAGATCGTGGGCTGGACCGGTCGCGTCGTCTCCTACAAGAAAATCAGCATCTCCGACGAACAACGCGAGCGATTCGAACTCGAGGAAGCTTATGCGGTTCGCGTTGCCGTCGGCGAGTCGGGCGAAGCCGTCGTGGAGCTGGTCGTTCCTCGAGTGCCACGAGCATGGTCCGCGGCGTCGGCGAAGGGCCAGACGGTTTTCGCCGAGGGACTGTGTCTGAAACGCCTCAACGCCACAACACTGCTATTGGTGGGGCCTCGAGTCCACTGGCGCCCCTCGCGGGCCTCCTCGAAACTCGGAGTCACTCCGGACCGAATGGCTCTGGTGCGGCATGGCTTCGATCTGGAACTGCTCGATGACGCTCGCCGCATGAACGGTCGTGAACTCGGCCAACTCGATCGCGAGTGTTTCCTGAAAATGCTGTTGGCAGTCGATCGCCTTGCCAAGTCATCGCGGCCGTCCACACCGGCCGTCGACGACATCATTCGGCTGCTCGAACGGCCGGAGCGGTGGATCGGGCGCGGAGTACGCCTGCAAGGTCGGACGCGGCGGATCGCCAAAATCATGATCCTCGATGAACGAGATCGCCGTCGTCTCGGATTCGACAGCTACTTTCAGATCGACCTGTTCGTCGATCTCAAAGGCAGCGAAATCATGATCCAGCCGCCGGCTCAAACTTCCTCCGGTGAAAAAACCGAGCCGATTGTGCTGCGCGGTGTTTATCCTGTGACACTCTGCACCGTGGAACTCCCCCCTGCCTTTCGCGAGAAATTGGGCAATCAGCCGTCCGGGAACATCCGGCTGCCGTGCCGGGTCGACGGCTACTTGCTGAAGCTCTGGTCGTACCACTCGCCGATCGTTGCCCGATTCGGCGAAGAAAGCCGCCAGCAAGTACCGCTGATCATCGCCTCCCGCTTCCAACTGATGGCGGCTCCCAAACAAGAAACTCCGGCGATCTGGTTCGCCGCCGTGTTCCTCGGCGGACTCGCGCTGATTGCCGCGTGGGTGTGGCGCACCAATCGAGCGGACGCGGAGGCTCGGAGAAGATGGAGAAGAATGAAGAATGAAAAATGAGGAATGAGGAATGAGGAATGGAAAGTGAAAAAAGTGAGGGGTGAGGGGACTCGGTGGCGGCTGGAGTGGGCAGCGCCGGCACTGCTCTCTCCACCCTTCACCCTTCGCCCCCCCTCCCTTCTTCCTCATTCTCCAACAGCCCATCGAAGTTCGGCTCTTCCTCTTCGACGTCGGTGACTTGTTCGCCGCGAGCGGCGCGCAGTTGTTGCAGTTTTTGCAGCGCCGGCGAAGTCGGGGCTTCCGGCCGATATCGCCAGGCATACCAGGTGACCACCAGCGCGATGCAGGCGGCCGCGATGGCACTGTAGATGATCACGGTCCAAGGATCGCTGTCCGCCGGCTGGTCGGCCGGCGTGGGGGGCGCGTCGTAAAGGGGTGCACGTGTCAACAGCAAGGGGGCCAGATAGGCCGTGCGGTTGGTGCCCTGGTAGAGCCAATTCTTGAAAAAGTAGGCATGGCAGGTCACCAGTTCTCCCGGTGGCTCCCGTTGGATAACGGGCTGGTCCTTGGTCGGCCGAGGCAATGACGGCGGCAACTCCAGGCAATACACGACAAACGGCGCGTCGGTACCGTCGGCCGGCTTGAGCCACAATCGATAGAGCACTTCGATTTGCAACATCTCCAGCTTCGATGGAACGCGTTCGATTCGCCGCACATACCCGCTGATCGTGACCAACCGGCAACGATAGACTCGCCCCTGGTCGAACAATTGCAAGAACGCGACATTGCCCGGACTTGCCGAAGCCAGCCGGTCTGCCGGAGTCCGTTTCAGCTTGGCCAGCAGCCGTTCCCAAGCCATTACCTCCGAGCGGCGGTGGGAGGTGTTGTCGCGAATCTGCCGGCAGGCGATGCGGTCGAACAGCGCGTCGAGTTCTCCCAAGACCTGCCGCTCCGGTTCGCTCAGCTTGTCTCCTCGCGCGGCCCGCGCCAGAAGCTCGCGCCACAGTTGCCAACGTTGTCCCAACTCGGCTGACCGGGGACTCGACTCCGGTTGATCGTCAGCGAAGTCGGTGGCGGACGATTGGGCAGCCAGCACGGAAGACCAGTTGCGATCCAGGTCGGATAGCAGGCGTTCTTGCAATTCGGGCTCCAGAGCAGCGTTCTCACCGCTCAGCGTGTTCCAAATCAGTTGTTCCAGATGCCGGCGAGAGCGGTCATTGAGCGCTTCCATCACCTGCCACCAAGCCCGCTGTTCAGACGGCGCGTCCGCTCGAGCAGGAATATCCTCGCCGGAAACGAGCGGCGTCGTCTCCGGACTGGTGGGCGGGCGAACTCGAGTGTCCACATGCCGTGTACTGGTACTCGTCGCTCCGATGCGAAAGAACCACTGCCAGTTCTGCGGTTTGCGGACGATCGACATCAGCACGATGACCAAGGCCAAGGCTGCGAACAGGGACAGCATCTTGAGCTGAAAACGTCGGGACAGATAATTCGGCGGCGGTGGGATGTTGGGCATGGATGGCACGCGAGTCCGAGCAACTGAGGGAACGACGGCACACGCTCTCATTATAGGCCACGTTGCCCGCCGGCCGAGAGTCTTGCCAGGCCTGTTTACGGAGGCTGCCGGTACTCGCACGCACCGCCCTCCTTTCACCCAGTAATCCACCACAGCCTATCACGAAACGCGATGCTGTCTGCCGTTGCCAACGACTCTTTCTCCTATCACGGCGATCGCCCGGCTGTCTACACGCATCGCCAACAGCGTGCGAGCATCTCCGGAGAGACGGCGCCGGCCCACTCTTTTCAGCCATTCCTGCGGCCGAACGTCGGTTCCTCGCTGCTTGACTTCACCGAGATACAGGCGGGATTTCCGCAACCATTTTTCCACGGCCGGCAACCGCAAGGGAAGTACGGTGTCGACCGTATACGCTTGCACCCAGGGCACGATCGAGGGAGCCAGTTCGTCGGTGGTGGCATAGCCGCCTCCTCGGGTCAATCCAAAGCACTCGTGTTGGCAGAGAAAGTCGGCCGCCAGGCCGGCCGCCAATAAAGCCGGATCGAGTTCCATGACAAGGGAACCGACATGAGTCGTCAGCCGTAGGGGTTTCTCTGTTACCTTGCCGTCCGCTCCGATCCACTCGTGAACCTCCCCCGCGTCGTCGAGCCGAACGGCGACGCGCCGGCCTCGATGCCGAACCAACTCGCCGAACCACAACACCAACTGCCGGCATTCCCCGTAGTGGGAGATCCAGGTCGCTTCCGCGGTCGACGCCCAGTCCGTGGGAAACTCGGTGGCCGGCGCCAGCTTCAGTGCTCCCGTCGGACAACGTTGGACCAACTCCCGTATCCAAGCGCCTCGCGGTGTCATCCTCTCCAGATGCACGGTACGGTTCTGCGCGGCCCTGCGGTCGGGATCGAGATGCCACACGAAGTTCGTCGCCAGCGGAAACTCTTCACAGGATGCGACGATACCGGCCGCACAGGAACGGTCATACACGCCACAATTGGCTCGCGCCATCGCCACCATCAGCGGATCTCGATCGACAACGGCCACTTCATCCGCCGCGCCAGCCAATGCCAGAGCGTCGCCGCCCACACCACAGCACAAGTCGATCACCCGTGGGGTGAGTTGGAATCTCCGAGCCTTCCAGCTACCTACCACTTGGCCGCTGGACTGCTCCCAGCCACGACGCGTCATCAGCATTTCGCAGCCTCGGGAGAACTTGCGATGGGCAATGGCGCGAACTTGAAGGATCTCGTAGATCAGCTCGGCTCGAGACCGCTCGAAGCGGCGGCGGAGGCGAAGCAGAGTATGGTGGGTGACGGGCTGGGTTGTCAGTTCGGCGAGTGTTTCGGCGAACTCGACACTTTCGATCCAACTCGCCAGTTGCCATCGTTGCACGAAACGGCCTTCCTAACGCGGGCTTCGCTCTCAAGGCTGGAGGCGGGAGACCGGAGACTGTAGGGGTGGTGACCACTGAAAGCGGTGCAAGATGCGGGCACTCCGCGCGGATGTTACGAAGTAAGACTCGATCATAGTCGCAACTCGCTCCCTCCGCTCCATGGCTCCGCTCTCGCCCATGGCTCCAGTCTCGAGCCTTGCACTCGCCTCTGCCAGACCGGATGATAGTAGGCATGAACGCCGACAGCGAGCCACTGTTGATCTTCCTGCATCTGGCCTGGGCGGCGGGCCGGCGCCGCCGCCCGTTGGACCGCTGTCGAATGCTGCTGCTGGCCGCGGACGAGGCGCTGCACTTGGGAATGCTCGATATTGCCGAGTACTGCCGCCTGGAGATGCTGCGCATTTCTCCGGGGCACTTGGTGAGCCGCTTCCAGTCCTTCGCCGAGGCCCGCCGCTCGGAAGATCTGGAGTCGCTACTGCGGCAACTCCGCCGCCGATATGCTCGAGAACGCGCCGAACAAATGTTGGATCGTCTGGGATTGGACGTGGCCGGTGGTCGTGGCAGCTACGAGTCCGACGAGGAATACGCAGCGGGCATCTTGGGGGAAAGCCTCGAGTCACTCAAGGCAGCCGTGAGCCGATCACCGTCCAGGGACGATCGTCATCGCCAGGGCGACCAGGGCAATCGGACCAGGGACGACCAAGAGGATTGAGGTGGCGAGACCGGTTCGCCTTTGAGGTACTTTTTCCAGGCCACCACGTCGCGGCCGAAGTCGACGGGAGTCAGTTGGGCCAGGGATCGGCTGGCTCGGTATTGCAGGGCCGGATCTTTGGAGTTCAGGGCAAGCCCCAACGCCGTGATGGCTCGAGGATCATCGAACTGTCCCAGTCCCTTGGCCGCAGCAAGCTGCACGTCCAAGTGAGAATCGCTGCCCAGCACGCGGGCCAGATGCTCGACCGCATGGTTCGCGTCGTGCCGACACCAGGCTTCGCAAGCCGCTACGCGAACCGAGGCCGCCGAGTCTTCCAAGGCTTTGGACAGGCCGGGTTCGGCCAGCGGTCCGGGCAATTGGGCCAGCGTCTTGACCGCTGCGGCCCGCAATAGGGCGTTGTCGTCGTTTTCGATGATATGCGTGAGTGTTCGGCTCCACTCTTGTT
>JALSIV010000388.1 GCA_026989685.1 Pirellulaceae bacterium
TTTTCGGGATCTGTCTCGGGCACCAACTGCTATCGCTGGCTTGCGGTGCACGCACTTTCAAGCTGAAGTTCGGGCACCGCGGCGCCAATCAGCCGGTGCTGCATTTGGCGACGGGCCGCGTCGAGATCACGGCTCAAAACCATGGGTTCGCCGTGGAGGAGGACTCGCTACCGGAGCAGCTCGAGGTGACGCACCGCCATCTGAATGACGATACGATCGCGGGTGTACGCCATCGTCGCCTACCGGCTTTTAGTGTCCAGTATCATCCGGAAGCGTCGGCTGGACCTCACGATAGTCGCTATCTATTCGGCATGTTTCTCCAACAGATGGAGGCTGGGTGCGCCGCTGGCTAACGAGCGAGTCGAGGCATCCGCGTTCTTTCCAGCTTGCCCAGAGCTCGTCGGCTTCTCGATCGCATTCGGTGAGTGAGCTGTGTTGCACCGAGCGGACGACTTGCGCGATTTCGGCAAACCGGTTTTCGGCAAGCAGCGCGGAGATGAGTCGCGCCCAGCCGGAGCGGGGTATCAGACGCGGCGGAACCTGGCGAGCCAGGTCGATGACCAGCAAGTCTCCCATTCGTTGCAGTCTACGTTTTTCCTTCTCATCGCCGCTCATGCCGAACCAGCGGTAGGGACGGCGCGGTGAGAAACGGAGTCCGGCCACGCCGGAGCATTGCGGGCGGAGTGCGAGCGGCAGCAAGTCGATCATGACCGCAAACAGGCGCTCGTGGGGCCCGGGCGTGGCGATCGCCAGGGGGCGGGTCGTGAGGGCGGCCGTGAGCGCAGCGCCCAACCGCGCGGCTCCCACTTCGCGGGTGACGGCTGCCAGCATGCTGACTTGAGCGGGGGAGGCTCGACCGATCAGGCGGAAGGTCTCCATCGGCTGCGGCACCGGTTCGAGTACATGGATCCGTCCCGCCGCCACCAGAGCCTCGAGTACGCGGAACGGTTGGTAGGAGAACCGCTGGTATAGGGCGGCGGGCAGGATGAAGAACTGCGTGTACAGCCGGGGCCCTCCGCGACCGCTGTATTCCTCGCCGGCCACCGTTGTCTTGCTGATGGCGAACCGCCCGCTCTGGAGGCGAAAGAACCCGACGGCCGTGCGCCGGCCGGCATGCAGGCTGTCATGAGCCGGCCCCCACTGGGTCAGTTCGCGCTGAATCGCGTCATCGACACCGGGACTGGCGCCGGCCAGTTGGTAGCCTTCGTTTCGGCCACCGCGGATGGACGTAAAGACGGCTTGTTCGATGTGCATTTCCGGCCGGGAACCGGCCGGCGGTCGGACGCTCGTCATGGATTCACTCATGTCGCTGAAGGAACAGGAGTCCGTTCGCGTTGGGCGCGTTGCCGTTTATGATGATCGTGGCAGTTGCTTCATCAGCCACGCAAAGGGCGGAATGATTCCCCGAGGCTCGATGCGGAGTGGAACCTGGACCTTGGTCTCCAGCTCCCAGCAGTACGTATAAGTTCCCACGACACACGCGGCAAAGAACTCGTGCCGGGGAAGCTGTTCTTTGCAGAGTTGAAACAGACCGGGCGTTCGGCGACGAGCGTACGCGGCCGGATCGTCGAACGACTCGTCACAGTGGTCCGCTTTGGTGAACACGATGCTGACGGCAGGGAGGGGATTCTTCTTGCCTTTCTTGGGAGCGGCCTGTTGCCGGTGGAGTTCCGTAAGATACGTGACGATCTTCATCGTGAAGAAGTCCTGGTCGTCTTCCCCTTCTTCCAGTCGAGCCGTATCGACCAGCAGCATCAGACCAACGCAGCGGTTGAGAAACGCCTTGATCACCGGATACGTTCCCGGATGATCGATTTCCTCGAGGATGGCTTCGCCCGCCAAGTCGGGCATGATCAATTCGACCGGCTGCCGCCGCCCGTCCATCCGCACTTGGCAGTGGACCCAATTCCAACGATCGGGCTCATTGGGGGTCTTGGACGGGAAGCGGCAGCGGGAGAGAGAGGCGATGGTGTGCTGCTGCAGGGAAACCGAGAACGCACCGCGCGCCGTCAAGTGCAGGTTCTTGGCCTGGCGGGACAGCATGTCCGTGAGCATGCCGAGATACACCGTCTTGCCGGCGTCCGCGGTGCCGATGGTCGCGATCATCTGCGGGAGCACCTTCTGAGCGCGCGCCTGATGGGCCAGCGCCATCGGCGCCTGGCAGTAGCGGCAAAGTTCGGCGTCGTGATTGTTGCCCCCTTCGCAGATGTAGCAGGGGACCTGGACGGCGTACTGAGCCAACTGGTAGGAGTCGAGGGCCAGGGTGACTTTGCTCATGAAAGGGCACTTTCCGAGGCGGGGTTCGTTCGAGGAGAATCCGTGTGAGAAGCGTCCGTCTCTTCGGGGCGGTCCCAGCCCACCGGTTCCACATCGCAGACTCCCACCGCGCAACGGAACCCGATGTTGTGTTTTCTTGCGAGCGGATCTTCACCCGACTGGAACTGGCAACTGGCTTGGCAGTCGAAGTAGGTGTCGAACGCACCGCCGCGAACGCTCTTGAGCGGCTTTTCGTGCAGGAAGCGCGCCTCGTGGTCCCATGCGGCGAACGGGCTGGCCGTCCACTCCCAGACGTTCCCGATCAACTGATGGATTCCGCCCACGCTTTGGCCACCGGGGGTTGCATCGACGGGAACGGTTCCGGCCACATCGGGAGCCCACAAATGAGCCTTGCTGCGGTCCATGCTATCGCCCCACGGGAAGCGACGCTGAACCGGACTGGCGCCGTCGCGCGACACCGGCCAAGCCCCCGCTTTGACCCACTCGGGGTCGGTGGGGAGCCGTTTGCCGACCCACCTGGCGTACGCCGACGCCTCGTACCAACTCACGCCCACCACCGGATGGTCGGCCGTTCCGGAGGCGTAACTTCCATCTCTCCAGAACCGAGGTCCCGGATGGCCGGTTTGGTCGACGAACTCGAGTACGGCAGGCCAGATCTCCTCGTCCCAAAAAGACATCTGTTCGTAGCCGTCTGCGTCGACGAAAGCCTTGAATTGCCCGTTGGTGACGGGGAACCGGTCGAGGTAATACCCTTCGACCTCGATCACCTCGTCACTCGGGGCCTCCCCCGCTTCCCGGTCGAGATCCCACGGCTGCAGCAGAACAGGGCCTTGAGGCACGATGGCCATTACTTCGTCCAACCGGGCCTGCGCGCGTTCCAATTGCCGGGGATCCAGATTGGCGGCGATCTGGGGCCGCAACAACAGCACCTCTCGGCCATTGCGGATCATTTCCGCCACCAGGCGGTCCGATGGCGAACCGGCGGCCGGTTGTTCATCGGAGGCCGGCGATCCCGAGTCCCGTTCGTTGGATGGACGAGATGCCCGGGAACATGCCGGCTTTGACAAGGACGACTGCCGTCTTGGCCGCCGTCGCCAGCGCGGGAGATCGCCGACCGAGTTGCCAAGCGGGTTGAACCGCCAGATGAGGAGAATCGCGCCCGCCAGCAGCGCCAGGGCGGCCACCGTCGGCTGGCCGATCCACCATGCGGAGTAGGCACTGAATGCCAGGCTCGTGGCCAGCATCGAGAATGCCAGGAAATCGCCGAAGGAAGTCATCCGCATTGGCAAGCGGTCCTTTGTTGGGCTAGTGAACTGGTTTCCGACTCCGTAACGTCCTCGCGGCGTGCGCGCAACATGCCTTGATCACCGACTGCTGCCCCTTTCTGCCATACTCTTGCCTGGCGGGCGAACTCCCTATTCGAGTCTTACTTCGTAACATCTGCGCGCCGTGCGCGCATCTTGCACTGGCTTTCGGTTGTCACCACCATCCCGACGGCCTCCGGTCTCCCGCCTCCCCCCTTGCGGCCGCAGCCCGCTTTAGGAAGCTTGGTTGCGGCGTTTCCTGGCATCCCGCTGCAGCTTGGCGAACTGGGCCATCACCGAATTGACGACGTGCTCGTCCGGCCGAGGCGCCGCGGGGGACTGGGAACTTCGCGCTGCCGCCGCGACCGGCTGCGGTGCTGCCTGCGGCGAGGACGCGGACTGGACGATCTGTCTCAACTCTCGAATCTCTCGAGTCAGACTGGCGTGCTGCTCGTCGAGTTCTTCCCGCGAAGACATGAGTTGGGACTCGAGTTCGGCTGCGCGGCTGCGCACACGCTCGAGTTCCTCGGCCAGTTCCTCGCGTTCCCAGCGGAGTGCCTCCACTTCCGCCATGTCGACTCCGGCAGGTTCTCCGGTGGTGTTGCGCGCTTCCTCGAGTTGCCGTTGCAGCGTTTCGACTTGCTCTCGCAGCTCGTCGTTTTGCTGCTGCCATTGGGCGGCCGAATCCCCTTCGTCCCGGCTGCGCCGCTCCAACTCCCGCCGAAGTTCGTCTCGAGCTTCCTCGGCTTCCAGCCGCGCCGATTCGGCAGCCGCATGTCGGGCTTCCCATTGTTGCAGCTCGTCCTTCATCGAGCTGTGTTGCTGCTGAAGCTGTTCCAACTCCTGTCGCAACCGCTCCGCGTTTTCCTGGAACGATTCCAGTTCGCTTCGAGCGGAGTCGTGCTGTTGTTGGAGGTCCCTCTGTTCCGCTTGCGCGGCTTCCGCAGCCTGCTCGGCGGCCGCAAGCTGTTCCCGCAACTGTGACAACCCGGCTTCGTTCTGTTCCAGTTCATGCGTCAGGCGGCTTGTCAACTCGCGCTGCCGGGCCAGTTCCTCTTCGGCTTCCCGCCCTTTGCGACGCTCGGCGTCGAGTTCGCCCAGTTTGCGCGCATACTCTTGGCGGAGCAAGTCGAGTTCGTCGAACAAGTCGTCCAGGAACGACTCGAAACGGTGGTAGGTTTGACGGAATTCACGAGCTGTCGAGTGAATTCCCTGCCAGTGTTCGGAAGTAGCTTCGGCTGTAAGCACGGTTCACCTATGTCATACGAAAAGTCTCGATCGATTCGGCTGTGAACCGGCCTCGGTCCAGACGACCGAGTACGGAACGCCGCGAAAAGTTGTTGAGAGCCGGTAGCAAGACCCGCCGCGCCGCTTCCCGGCATCGGGCGTGTCGCGACATCGAGTCTTGCGACGGCGTTCGAAGACTGTCACGTGCACCGCCGTAGTGCATCCGCTCCGCGGACATGCTATGTGCGGCCTAGAGTGCTGTGACAGCTTCGAATCGTCGACGGGCCATCGTGGAAAAGGTTGTGAGGTTCCGTCATGGGTAAACGTAGGTCACATTCCACCACTTGGCAAATCCGCAGTCGATGTGTCACGATGGCCAAGTGGCGGATAATCGGCATAGTCAGTGCGGCGTGATGGTTGCCGCCGTCAACCCTCACCAACTGGAAGTGGCGTGGCGAGAAGACGCAAGACCCGAGCGACGCGTTCGAAGCGAACAACCGGTTCGGCTGGAAATGCCGAGAGGCGGGTGGGTGCACCAACCGAGTCACCTCGCTCGATGGCGGTGACCATCGGTTGGATGCTGGCGACGCTGGCGACCGCTCTGGCCTTGGTCGTGTCCTTCGTGGCCGCGGCGCTCCATCCTCTGTTGTCCGGCGGGATGTTCTTGGCGGTTTCCCGCTATCTGCTGATCACGTCGGCGCTGACCGGTATCTTGGCGATTGTGCTGATTCCCGTCGTGCGCCGAGTTCGCCCCGATCGGCCGCCTGCGGCGATCGAATGGACCGCAGCGATTTTGGGGACCATCCCGTGGCTGTGGATCGCCTGGATCGTGTTGCAGGGCTGACAAGCGGATTCTCGCGCACTAGGGTTACGGGATCCCACCCCCGCCAATCGGCGTGACTTGGCTCACTTGGCGGGAGATCCCACCGATCCTTCCAAGCATCATGAGGTACTTGAGGAATCTGACATGCGATCTGCTGCAATCTCCATTCTCTTTGTGCTGATCCTGCTCGTCGCCAGCCGTGCCGCTCAAGCCGAACGGTATACGTCGAACCGTAATGGTCGAGCGGTGGTGGTGCACACGCGAATGCTGCCGGTGGTGGCCCACCGGGTCGTGCCCCCCTTCTATGGGCGGCACGTCTATGAGGGGCGGGGCCGGCGCCGTTCACCGAGTGCTCGAAGAGGCCGATAGCCACGTCCGCCTGCCGCCTCGAAGGTGCGTCTAGACGGAAAAAACGGAACTTCCGGCCTCTTTGGTAGTTGAAGTCTTCAGATCCACTCGGCCTGGAGTCCGCGTGGAAGGTGCGCGAGATTTCCTGGCCGAGCCACCCAGTGGTGGTTATCATGGACCGATAGACCACTACAGCCCCGTGGGCGGGACAATTGTCCACACGGACGATCGTCCATTTGTTCCACGGTCGATGCCCTACAGACTGTCGACACCTCAGAGGTTGTGCCGCTCATGAATTCCGTCTTTCGTCACCGCGTTCTCCTGGTTTTGCTCGCCCTCTGGATCGTCCTGCCGTCGAGCCTTCTTCGTGCGGCCGACGCGACGTTCGTGGGAGTCCTTGCGCTCGCCGTCGAGGACGATGTGGCCAGGCAACTGGGGCTGTCTCCGGAGGTGCACGCCAGGCTGAAGAAATTCGTGGCCGAACGAGAAAACGCGGCCGTCAATCTGGTGCTGGAAATCCGCGAGTTGCCGCCGGAGGTGCGGGCCGGCCGTATCCGCGAATTCGCCGCCAAGATCGAGCGGGAAGGCTTGGCCATGCTCACGCTGGAACAGCGGAGCAAACTGGAACAGATCCGCATCCAACGTACGGGCATGGACACGTTGGTCGAACCCAATATGGTCAAGATCTTGCAACTCACGCCCGAGCAACAAAAGCAGATTTCCGAGCTGCGGGCGGAGCGTCAGCGAAAGACCAGTACGGTCGGCGAACGGGAACGTGCCACGTTGATCAATACCTACGAGCGGAAACTGCGGGCCGTCCTGACCGAAGCTCAGCAGGCACTGTGGGACCAACTGGCCGGACATCGGGGCGTCGCTCTGGCTCGAGCCAAGCCCGCTCCTCCGGGTGACGCTTCGTCGCCACCGGCTACTGCCGACGACGATAAGGTGATGCGGCAGCCGACCGAACAGCAGCAGCCGCATGCCGAAGCGAAGCCCCAAGTGGCAGCCAAACCGGACGATTCGGCTGAAAAGACCGATTCCCCGTCCGATCGACCGGCCGCCGAAGACGCATCCCCCAAAGGCCCACCTGCCGTCGAAATGAAAGTCGAGGATCAGCCGTTGGCACCGGCCGAAGGACCGGTCAAGTTGCGATTCAACTTTCGCTTCCAACCGTGGAAAGACGTGCTGGAATGGCTGGCCGAACAGGCCGACTTGTCGTTGCAGTGCGACCTCTACCCCGAAGGAACCTTCAATTACTCCGATCGCCGCGAGTACACGCCCGAAGAGGCGATCGACTTGATCAATGGCGTTCTGGTCACCAAGGGATTCACGCTGCTGCGCCGCGGCCGCCTGCTGACCGTCCTCGATCTCGATTCGGAGGATCCCGTCCCCGATATCCTCATCGAGTTCGTCCCGGTGGAAAAACTGGCCGAGCGGGGCCAGTTCGAGTTGGTGAAGACGATTTTCCAGTTGGCCAAGATCGATCCGGCCGAGTTGCGGCCGGAGATCGAACCGCTGATCGGTCCCGGACGGACCATGGTGGTGATGCCCAAGTCCCGACAGATTCTTGTCACCGGGACTGCGGGCAAGTTGTTGTTGATCAAGGAGATCATCGACCGGGCGGAAAACCCCAGTTCCGGAAGCAGCGGCGTGATGACGACCATCGAACTGGAGCACGCCACGGCCGATGAAGTCATCGAGATTGCTCGTCCCTTGCTGGGGCTGGAAGAGGAGTCGACCCGCAATGACGACATCCAAATCGCCACCGACAACTTGGGAACGCGGCTGTTCGTCACGGGCCGTCCCGACAAGATCGAACTGCTCAAGGACATCGTGCAGCGCGTGGATCAGGCGGGTGGCGGCGAGTCGACCACCGCGCTCGAGCAGGCCCAGTTGTTGACGTACCAGATCCGTGCCGCCGATCCGGAAACCGTGCATGCCGTTCTTTCGACATTGCTGGCGGGGCTCCCCGATGTACGACTGGCCGTCGACAAGACGAATCGCAAGCTGATCGCCCTGGCTCGTCCCAGCGAACACAAGACGATTGTGGAAACGCTGCGGCAACTCGAAGGAGAGGCGCCTCGTTTCGAAGTGATTCCTCTCAAGCGAATCGACGCCCAGATGGCGCTGGCCGTGGTGCAGAATTTCTTCGGTGTGGGAGCCGAAGGTGGCGAAGGTGAAGAGAGTGCCGATACCGATGCACCTCGCGTCGAAGCCGATCCGACACTGAACAAGTTGTTTGTTCGTGGTACCCAGACTCAGATCGACCAGATCAAGGAAATGTTGCGGTCGCTGGAAGAGGCCACGGCGGCTACGGGTGAGGGGAAGATTCGGTTGATTCCCTTGCCCCCCGAGGATGCACGACAGGCCGTGGAGCAACTGAAGCGATTCTGGCCGGGCGACAATCCCATTCGGATTCTCGTTCCCACCAATGGAGATCACGGCGATTCGTCACGATTCGAATTCCGCACGCCGGCCGAAAAACCGGTGGACGAGAAACCGGCTACCGACAAGCAGCGCCCCGCCGACACTCCCGCTCCCAAAGATCCCAAACGGGAACGCGGGGCATCCGCCGGCTTGGAGCGGTCGATCTACCGGACGGCGACCATGGTGACCATTGCCGATGAGCCGGATACGAGTTCCGAGTCCGCGAGTGCCACGGGCGGAAAGAACGACGATCAACCGGCACCGGAAATCCGCGTCGAAGTGACTCCCAACGGCGTGCTGCTGTACTGCGATGACGAGGAGGCGCTGGACCGATTCGAGCAGCTCTTGCGCACGCTGACCGGCCCGACCAGTGGACTGATGCAGCGCAAGTTCACGGTCTTTTTCCTCAAGCACGCCAAGTCCGAAGCGGCACTGCAACTGCTCGAGGACATCCTCAATGGAGGCGGAACCTCGTCGGGTGGTTCCCTGCTCGGCGATATGACCTCGGGACTGCTCGGTGGCGGAGGCGGACTCTTGGGTGCGATGATGGGTGCGGCGACCGGCGGGAGTAGCGGAGGGACCAGCAGCGTCGCTACGTTGCAGGGTGCCGGGCCGATCAGCATCGTCGCCGATCCGCGACTCAACGCCCTGATTGTGCAGGCCGTACCGGCCGACGTTCGCATGCTCGATGATCTTCTCAAAGTGATCGATCGCGAAGACAGCCTCACGCCGGTCGAGACGGCTGGACGACCTCGGGCCATCCCCATCCAGTACGTTCCGGCCGAAGACGTGGCCAAGATCATCAAGGAAGCCTTCGCCGACCGTATTGCGGGAGGCAACCAGAATCAGCGGCAGGGGCAACCGAATCCGGTCGAGTTGATTCGTGCGCTGCGTGGTGGCGGACGAGGCGGTTCGAACCAGCGAAATCGGGGCGAGTTGCCCAAGATGACCGTTGCCGTGGATACTCGCAGCAATTCGGTCATCGTTACCGCGCCCGAGCAACTTTACCGGCAGGTGGAGGCACTGGTAAAAGAGGTCGATCAGCCGGTCCCCGCATCGACCGACCAGGTGGACGTGGTGATGCTCAAGGCCACCGATGCCGAACTCGTGCGGCAGGCTCTGGCCAACATCCTGGGAGAGGCGAATCAGGGCTCCAGTCCCCAGCAGGGAGCCGCCGGATCGCGCAGCGCCACGTCTCCGGCTGGGCCGCCCAACCGGTTCGATCCGGAAGCCATCCGGCGACGCATCGAATTCTTCCGGCAACTGCAGGGACGTGGTGGGGCCCCGGGAGGTCGGCCCGCAATCGGTCCCAGCCGGGGCGGCCGGCCCTCGCCCGGCGGGCGAGGCGGAGGCCCAAGCCGACGAGGCCGCTAGTTCCCGTTCGTTGACGAAACTTTCGGTTCGGGCGAGGGTTATATGCGATAGGGACAGC
>JALSIV010000389.1 GCA_026989685.1 Pirellulaceae bacterium
AGCGGAGGACCTGCTGCTGGCCACGGACGAAGACCGCGAGGGCGAGGCGATCAGTTGGCACCTGTGTGAAGTACTCAAACCGCGCGTTCCGGTCCGCCGACTGGTGTTCCACGAGATTACTCGCGAAGCGATCGAGGAGGCGCTGGCTCATCCGCGGGCGATCGACGAGGCGTTGGTACGAGCTCAGGAGACCCGTCGCATTCTGGATCGTCTGTTCGGATACGAAGTGTCTCCCCTCCTGTGGCGCAAAATTCGTCCCAAGCTCTCGGCGGGAAGGGTCCAGAGCGTTGCCATTCGCCTGATCGTCGACCGGGAGCGAGAGCGGATGGCGTTTCGCCCGGCGACCTGGTGGGATTTGTTGGGAACGTTCGCCACGGCCAAGTCGCAGCAGTTTCAGGCGACCCTGGTGCGCGTGGAGGGCCGGAAACTGCCGACCGGGAAAGACTTCGATCCCAGAACCGGCCAGTTGAAACAGGCCGATCTGGTGCTGTTGGACGAGCCGGCAGCTCGTGAGTTGGCCTCGAAACTGAAGACGGCCGAGTTTCACGTGACCAAAGTGGAGGATCGTCCGTTTACGACGCGTCCGGCCGCTCCCTTCACGACCAGTACGCTCCAGCAGGAAGCCAACCGGAAACTGGGCTTCACGGCTCGCCGCACCATGCAGGTGGCTCAGAATCTGTACGAGAACGGCTACATCACGTACATGCGGACCGACTCGACCAATCTGGCCCAGGTCGCCATCGACGCGGCTCGAGACTTGGTTCGTTCCCAGTATGGCGAGGACTACTTGCCCCCCCAGCCTCGACAATACCAGTCGAAGGTGAAAAATGCCCAGGAGGCTCACGAGGCCATTCGTCCGGCCGGGCACCCGTTTAAGCTCCCCGAGACGGTGCGTGGCGAGCTCGACCGGGACGCCTACCGGCTGTTCGAGTTGATTTGGAAGCGGACGATCGCCAGTCAGATGGCCGATGCGCGAGGCCGCCGAGTGACGATCACGATCGCCGGTGACGGTGCCGAGTTTCAGGTCAGCGGCAAGACGATCGAGTTTCCCGGATTCCTGCGAGCTTATGTCGAGGGTTCGGACGATCCCAACGCCGAACTGGCGGACAAGGAGACCATCCTCCCGGAGGTGAAGGAAGGGGAGCCCCTGCGTTTGGAAGACATCGAGCCCAAGTCGCATACCACGCAGCCGCCGCCACGCTACAGCGAAGCCTCGTTGACGCGGACGCTGGAGGAGCTGGGGATTGGGCGCCCGAGTACCTATGCGGCGATCATCGACACGATCCAGGCTCGCGACTACGTCTTCAAGAAAGGCAACGCCCTGGTGCCGACGTGGACGGCTTTCGCCGTGGTGCGATTGCTCGAGCAGCACTTGCCGGGGCTGGTGGACTACCAATTCACGGCGCAAATGGAGGATTTTCTCGACGCCATCAGTCGCCACGAAGCCGAGCACCTGGACTATCTGCGGCAGTTTTTCTTCGGCAACGAGCGGCCGGGGCTGAAAGACCAGGTTGCCGAGAAGATCAAGGGTGTGGATGCTCGAGAAGTCTGCAGTCTTTCGTTGGGAAGTCCCGACAGCGGCGAACATCGGGAAGAGGTGTTTGTGCGTGTGGGCAAGTACGGGCCGTTCTTGGAGCAGGGCGAACGGCGCGCGTCGATTCCGGACGGACTTCCGCCGGACGAATTGACGCTGGAAAAGGCGTTGGAATTGCTGGAGCAGGGCTCCAGCGGTGATGAGCCGCTGGGCGTCGACCCGGAAACGGGACGAGAAGTTTATCTCAAGACGGGACGATTCGGCCCCTACGTTCAGTTGGCGCCGGCCGATGACTCGGAAAAGCCGAAGAACGCCTCGTTGCCGAAGGGGATGACACCCGAACAGATCGACCTGCACACGGCGCTGCAACTACTGGCGCTGCCGCGCACCGTCGGCAAACACCCCGAGAGCGGAGAGGAGATCAAAGCATACAACGGTCGGTTCGGTCCCTACATCAAGTGTGGGGACGAAACCCGATCACTGCCGGCCGGCATGACACCGCTGACGGTCGCATTGGATCAGGCGGTGGAGTTGCTGGCTCAGCCGAAGACTCGAGGAAGAGGACGATCGGCGGCTCAAGCGTTGAAGAAATGGGACGAGTCTCCCGTGACCGGAAAGCCGGTGCAACTGATGAAGGGGAGATACGGTCCCTACGTCACCGACGGCGAAACGAACGCCTCGCTGCCCAAGGATGCCGATCCGGAGACGCTCACCTTCGAGCAGGCGTTGGTGTTGTTGGCCGATAAAGCGGCTAAAGGAGGTGGTCGCAAGAAAAAGACCAAGAAGGCCACCAAGAAAAAAGTGGCAAAAAAGAAAGCCGCCAAAAAGAAAACGGCTAAGAAAAGCTCGGCCAAGAAGAAAGCCGTAAAGAAGAAAGCGGACGGGGCGGGCGAGTCATGAACGTTATTGGGATCGGCACGGACATTATCGAAGTGCTGCGAATCGCCAACATGATCGAGCGGCACGGCGAGTTGTTCTTGCGGCGCGTCTATACGAACTGGGAGATCGAGTACTGCAATGCCCGCAAAGCGGCGGTACATCACTTCGCCGGCCGCTGGGCGGCCAAGGAAGCCATTCTGAAAGCACTTGGCACGGGATGGGCCAACGGAATTCACTGGGTCGACATGGAAGTGCGCAACGAACCGGGCGGGGAGCCTCGCGTCTCTCTGGGCGGGCGGGCTCGCGAAATCGCCGAGGAACTCGGCATTCGCAGTATGCCGATTTCCATCTCCCACTGCCGCCACTATGCGACGGCCTATGCCATGGCGCTGGGGGATTGAGGGGCGCGTGCTCACGCATGCCATGCCACGCCGCAGGCGCGGCGGACTCGTCCCAGCACGTCGCCGGCCTTGGCTCGCGCCTTTTTCGTACCTTCCTCGAGCACGCCGAGCACGTAGTCGCGATCCTCGGCCAATTCGGCGCGGCGCTGCCTTGCCGTCGCGAAGTACGCCTCGGCCAGGTCGGCCAAGGACTTCTTGACCATGCCATAACCGAAACCGCCTTTGCGGTAGGTGGCCGCCATCGCCTCCCGCTCGCTGTCGCTCGCGAACAGGGAATAGAGTTGAAACAGATGGTCGGTCTGCGGATCCTTGGGCTCTTCCATGGGGCGCGAATCGGTTTGAATGCGCATGACCTTCTTGCGCATCGACTTGGGATCTTCGAAGATCTCGATCGTGTTTCCGTAGCTTTTGGACATCTTCTCTCCGTCGGTTCCCGGGACGCGGGCCGACGTGTCCAGCACGTGAGCTTTGGGCATGGTGAAGGTTTCGCCGAAGTGATGGTTGAAACTACGAGCCAGATCGCGGGTGACCTCGATATGTTGCACCTGATCCTCGCCGACGGGAACCAGATGCGAGTCGTAGGCGAGAATATCGGCGGCCATCAGAACGGGGTAGGTGAACAGGCCGGCGTCGGCCGTCAGCCCCTTGGCTTTTTTCTCCTTGTAGGCATGGCAGCGCTCAAGCAGGCCGAGCGGCGTGCCCGTCATCAGGATCCAGCACAGTTCGGTGACTTCCGGCACGTCGGAGTGGACGAACAGAGCGGCTTTGTCGGGATCGAGTCCCAAAGCCAGCAGGTCGATCGCTGCATCCAGCGTGTTGCGCCGCAGTTCTTCGGCGTTGCGGATGGTCGTCAGGGCGTGCAGATTGGCAATGAAATAGTAGGCCTCATACTGATCTTGCAGCGCGATGTACTGGCGAATGGCGCCGAAATAGTTGCCCCAGTGGAACCGGCCGGTAGGTTGGATTCCCGACAGAACACGTTGCACATCCGACATTGGGGTCATTGCCTTTCCGGTTGCAGGAAGGAAGGAGTCTGGTTGCGGCCGCTAAGGCATCTGCAGTTTGCCCACCACGTCCATCCACTTGTGTGCTCCCAGCTCGGCCACGGCCGCGGGCAAGGACGCGGCGATCCGCTGGGCTAGGGTCGGGTCGTAGTAGTTGGCCGTTCCCACCTGGATTGCCGACGCGCCGCACACGGCGAATTCCATGGCATCGTCGAGGGAGCTGATGCCGCCAATGCCGATGACGGGGATCGAAACGGCTTGCGCCGCCTGCCAGACGCAGCGCAAGGCGATCGGTTTGATGGACGGCCCGCTGAGGCCACCGAGGCCGTTTCCCAACAGGGAACGACACCGGCGCCAGTCGACCCCCAGAGCGGAGACGGTGTTGATCAGGCTGACCGCATCGGCACCTCCCGCCTCGGCCGCTCGAGCCATCTCATCGACGCGAGTCACGTTGGGCGTCAACTTGGCGATCAAAGGAAGGTGGCAACGCGAACGAACTTGACGAAGTAGTTCTTCACAGCGTGCCGGCGAGACGCCGTAATCGACGCCCCCGCTCACGTTGGGACAGGAGATGTTCAGTTCCAACGCGTCGACACCCGCGGCCCCGTCCAATTCGCCGGCCATCTCGGTGAACTCTTCGATCGATCGGCCGGCGATGCTGACGATCAACGAGGTGGGAAGTGACGCGAGGTAGGGGAGGCGGTGCGTCAGGAAATGCTCCAGCCCATCGTTGTCCAAGCCGATGGCATTGAGCAGTCCGGCCGTTGTTTCGGCCGTCCGAGGGGGAGGGTTCCCTTTGCGCGGCTCGCGGGTAATCGTCTTGGGAAGGATGCCGCCGAGGAGGGAAAAATCGACCAGGCCCGCCAGCTCCCGCGCATAGCCGAACGTGCCCGACGCCACGAGCACGGGATTCGCAAGAGAGAGACTGCCGATGGAAACTGTCAAGTCGACCGCAGGTGGGTCTGTGGTTGTCTCCATCATCGGTGGTGTCGCCCATCATTGCCTCGGAGGGATCTTGGAGCCTGTAACCAAACCCGCCGCGGCACTTCCCGATCTCGGATGGGTTGCTTGCAGCATGGGGGATTGGTTCCAGCCTCTCAGTCGCTGGGCCGTTCATCGTATCGGCTGGCGAGTCGGGCCACAATTCGTGGAGGCGGAGTTGAGGCGTGGGCAGCCATGCAGCGTGACGTCCCCCCAACCGAATCCGCGACGGGAAGGCTGTTGCACGTCGATCAGTGTTTCTGAGCGAGGCTCAGCACCACTTGGCAGTGCTGTCGCGCGCGGCGCCCATCGGGGGCACCCGTGTCCGCCTGCAGCCCTACAATACTCCGCCGTGTACCAATTCCGGCGACATGTGGTCGGGCTGGTCGAGGAACCAGAAGCGTTCCCAAGTCTTGGCCAAGGCTCGGAAGTCCTCCGCCACAAAGATCAACTGCCTCGCACGCTCGGACCGCTCCGGCGAAAACGCCGGCAAGGCGCATCCCACCGAGTAGCTGATTCCCAGCAACAGCAGCGTCGTCAATAGCCATCGACGCATCATACCAGTCCTCCGTGACTTCCCATGCTCGCGTCGCTTCGGCGTCGAGCCGAATCGCCTGGAGCACGCGACCATCAAAGTTAGAAAAGAGTTATGTGATTAGAGTCATGCTTCGTAACATCTGCACGCCGTGTGCGCGTCCTTCATCGGCTTTCGGTTGTCACCACCACCCCTAGAGCCTCCGGTCTCTCGCCTCCAGCCTTGCGGGCGTAGCCAGCGTTAGGCACGCTAACGTGTCTGCCTCTTACCAAAGCCGTCGGGATGCCGTCAACGGCATTCCCTCACAAGGCCCCCATTTCAGGGGTGAGGTTCCATTTCTCCGTGCGCTCCCAGTGGACCGTCACCGGTAATGTGAGGTGTCCGCTGGTCCACGGTTTCCTCCTCGTCGCTCGTCGGCTCGGCCACGGCCGGATTGCCGAACTGTTCGATTTGCAACTGTCGCACTCGTTCTTCCATTTCCTTGCCCGGCTTGAAGGTCACCACCAGCTTGGCGGGCACGTGGACCCGCTGGCCGGTTCGAGGATTGCGGGCCTTGCGGGCTGCACGCTCCTTGACCTCAAACACCCCGAAGTTTCTCAGCTCGATTCGCCGCCCTTCGACCAAAGCGTCGATGATGGCATCGAATGTTTTCTGTACGATCTCCTTGGTTTTCAGCTGGGTCAAGCCAATCTCATCCGCAATGGCTTTTACGATCTCTTTCTTCGTCACGACACAGCTCTCCTCGGGGTACCGCAGCCCACCCGAACCGTCGGGTTTGCCACTAGTGTGCGAACGCCCCAAGTGTAAGTCTGGCAAGCATTAGAGTCAAGTTTGGTTTTCCTCCGACAGCCGCCGAACGAGGCTGTTACCGTTCGAGTTGGGGCCGCACGCCCAGTCGAATTCAGCCTGGAATCTGGACCACGCTTCGTCCCTAAGTCAAGTCTAGAAGGCCGGTTATGTCGATCATTCTCATGCAGGTCCTGACTCTCGGACGCTCGTTGCTTGGGAATCGTGTCGTAAAGTTCTGTTTTTCAAAGAGTTACGTAATTGACTCTGGCCACCGGGCCGGTCGGATCCTCCAGGTGTGCTCGAGTCACCACAGCCGTTATCGGCTTCCCAGCCCGTCAACTTGACTCAATCGGCAGTAGCGGCAGAAATCGGAATTACCGGTCAAACCCGAAGGACTTTGCGCAGTTCCTCGATTTCCTCGAGTTGATACAAACGGCCGGTTCCGGCGCCGGGGCAAGCATCGCACGTCTGTTTCCAAGCCGCCTGGTCCTTGAGATTGGAGTTCCAAAAGGGCCATGTGCGGCATTGACGTGGCCGAGCCTGATAGACACGGCAACGGCGCGACGGACTGTCGAAAAAGACGCAGTCTCCGTTGGGGAATTCTCGCAGGCTCTTGCGAATACCGATGCGGCGCACGTGTTCTCGTTCGAACCGCTCTCGATCTTCGACTCCCAGCAGCTCAGCCATCGCATCGATTTCGGCTTGGTTGACCCACACGTAGCCGGGTTCGCCGGTGCAGCAGTCGCCGCACTGGGTGCAGGTGAAGCGGAGACCGTCGCGGTACCAGGGATGAGAGTCCGATTGAGGGGGCATAGCGAGTGAGGATGAGAACGAGAATCAGGCTTGGCTGACCATTTGCGAGAGCGCGTCGAGCGTAACCTCGACGTCGTCGGGGGTATTGAACGGCCCGAAACTGAACCGCAGCGTACCCGCTTCTTCACGCGTTGCCAAGGGACCGTGAATGAGCGGGGCGCAGTGGAAGCCGGCACGGACCTGAATGCCGAATTGAGCGTCCAGCACGGCGGCGGCATCGGCCGGTCGCCAGCCCGGCAGCGTGATGCTGACGACCGGCACAAACGTGCGGTTCGACCGGTGGCCGATCACGCGGACACCTTGGATGGCTCGGAGGCCCTCGACCAGTCGTTGGGCAAGCCGGCGGTCGTCCGCTGGGCACGGCTGCTTTGGGAGGCCGCTGTCTTGCAGGAACTCGATCGCCGCGCCGAGACCGAGGATCGCAGGCACGTTGAGATTGCCCGATTCGTAGCGATGAGGCATCTCGGCGGGTTGGCGGATCTGATCCGACTGGGTCCCCGTCCCGCCTTGTCGCCAAGGGGCCAGTTGCGATTCGAGACCGGGTCGAACGTAGAGGATTCCCAATCCGAGGATTCCCAGCAGGCCTTTGTGGGCCGATCCGGCGAGCAGATCGACCACCGGTTGGCGGACGTCGACTTCGATGTGTCCCAGTGTTTGAGCTGCGTCGACCAGCAACAAGATGTCATGTTCTTGGGCAATCCGGCCGATTTCCGCCAACGGCTGCACGACGCCGGTGACATTGGATGCATGGGTCACGGCAATCAGCCGAGTTTCCGGTTGGATGGCAGCGGCAACGGCGTTCGGATCGACCCAACCGTCGCCGTCGCAGGGGACGACATCGAACTGCACATTGCGCATTTGCCGCTCGAACATGAGCGGCCGCAGAACGGAGTTGTGTTCGGCGGCCGTGGTGACCACGTGGTCTCCTTCGCGGAGGATTCCATGGAGGGCCAGATTGAGCGAATCGGTTCCGTTGGCCGTGAAAACCAGCGACTCCGGCTGGTCGGCTCCGATCAACCGGGCGACGCTCGAACGTACCGAGCGCACGGCGGATTCGACTTCGAGTGCTTCGCGGTAGGCGCCGCGACCGGCGGGCGCTCCGTTTTCCGCCAGGTAACGATGGACGCGCTCTACCACCGCCGGCGGTTTGGGCCAGCTCGTGGCGGCGTTATCCAGATAGATACGGCGTGGTTGGGGGGGCACCGCTGGGACTACTCACGCTTGCGCCGCTCGAGACCAGCGCGGTCGAGCAGCGACCGGCTGAGAATTTCCGAGACATGTTCTTCGTCGGGGGGCGGCGGTCCGGCTGCGCCGAGTTCGACGGGATCGTAATGGACTTCGTATTGGTGCTTGGCCACGAACAGGATATCGCCCGGATCGAGTCGTTTGCGGGTGATTCGCTGTCCGTTGACTTTGGTACCGTTTCGGCTGTTGAGATCCTTCACAAACCAATAGCCGCTATCGAGCGTCAGTTGGCAATGGTGTGCCGAAACGTTGTTGAACCGCAGAATAATGTCACAGCTTTCACGGCGACCGATCAGCAGTTTTTTCTTCAACAGCGGTATCGGGTCGCCGCCTTTGACGGGAAGAAGTTCGCCGTATTGCATCGAGGCACCTGCTGGTTCGGTTGAGTGGGACAGAGGGTGGCCTTACAATGCCCGCAAAGTGGCCCCGTGGCCGGCTCTGCTTGGGAGGGAACGCCGTGGAGCGGAGTTGTCATTGGGGGATACCCGCGTCGTTTTCCGCTTGTTTCTTGAAAACTTCAGAATACTTGGCTCAAACCGTGGCGTCAACGATCCCATTTCCCGGCCGTGCCCGTTCGACTCCTCGCTTCGATTGGCGGTCGGCCGGGCTGCGGTATTATGCCTACGGATTTCACTTGAAGTCGCTGCATGGCGAGAAAGTGTGGCGGGTGAGCGTCGATGGTGGGTTCACCTGTCCCAATGTCGACGGGCGTGTGGCCGTGGGGGGCTGCACATTCTGTGACAATCGCAGCTTCAGTCCCAGCCGCCGGGTTCGCCGAGACGACGTGGCCGCTCAGATCGACCGGGGAATCGCGGCGCTGCAGCGGCGATATGGCGTCACGGCGGGAAAGTACACCGCGTACTTCCAGCCGGGCACCAACACGTATGGTCGGATCGACAAGCTGCGGGAGCTGTTTGAAACGGCGGCGGCTCATCCGCAGATCATTGCTCTGGCGATCGGGACGCGTCCGGACTGTGTCGAGGATGAGGTGTTGGATTTGCTGGCCGAGTTGGCTCGGCGACTGCCGGTCTCAGTCGAATACGGGATGCAGACCATGCATGACTCGAGTCTGCGGGCGATGAACCGGGGGCACGACCATCAGTCGACGATCGACGCGGTCGAGCGGAGCCGGGGGCGAGGTTTCGAGATCTGCCTTCACCTGCTGATTGGTTGGCCCACCGAAAGCCGCGACGACGTGATGGCGTCGGCTCGCGAGGTTGCTCGACTCGACGTCGACTCCGTGAAGCTCCACAACTTGTATGCCGTGGACGGGACGGCACTCAGTGAACAGGTCCGTGCCGGCGAAGTCCGCCTGCTCGATCGGGATACCTATGTGAGCTGGGTGGCTGATATCCTGGAAGAGCTGCCGCCCCGCGTGGTCGTCGAGCGGCTCAGCGCCCATGCACCCCCGGAGTACTTGACGGGGCCGGCATGGTGCTTGGATGGAGCCGCCATTCGGCGCGACATCGAGTTGGAATTGGCCCGTCGGGGAAGCTGGCAGGGGCGGCGATATGGCTGTCGTGAGGGGGGCGGCTTGGCACGGTCGGGCCAGGGGGGCTAGTCTGGCAGGGTATACTTCAAGCAGAGGGCGACCTTTGGCCGAAGAGCTGAGGTAAAGGGAATGCCCCGTGTGTGGGTCTGGTGGGTGG
>JALSIV010000390.1 GCA_026989685.1 Pirellulaceae bacterium
CCGTCCGGCGCCGAGTCGACCGGCCGCGCATCTCAACAGGACAACGCACGGGTCACTCATACGGATTGGCTCACGCCCGACCAGTGGATGTTCGTCAACGGAGATTTGCGTTCGGTGTTGCTCGATGCCCGCGACTTGCCGAATGCAGTGGACCGGAACAGTGCCGGTTCCGCCGGTGTGGATGGCCGTTCGTTTGACAAGCCCGGGGAAACCGGTGGCGGTTTCAACTGGCTGGAGGGCATCGGAAATGGGACGGATGGGAAATGGGACGGATAAGACCGAGACGACCGATCGGACACGGCCTTGGCCGCATTCATGGCGACAACGACAGAGAGACACATACATGGCATTGTGCCTCACACCTCACACTTCACCCCTCACACCTCACCCCTCACCCCTCACACCTCACACCTCACCCCTCACACCTCACACCTCACCCCTCACCCCTCACACCTCACACCTCACCCCTCACACCTCACACCTCAAAACCGGCATCGCCGGTTGAAGGAGTCTCGATCGTGACTACCCTAATCCGTTATCTGCTGCTCGGCGCGTTGATCGCCGTCGCCTGTCCGGTACTGGAAGCTCAAGTTCGCATCGGGCCCAGGGGTCCGTACCGGATCGATGCCGACGAGGAGGACGCTGGCTCGGAGCGATGGGACATCGAGGCGACACCGGCTGCGGTTCCCGAGCTGGCGTTGGCGTATTCGCTGCTGCCCGATCCGGCGTTGGCTCTTCCCGGAAATGCGGTGGCGTTCTATCGCGAGGCATTGTTGGAGCTCCAGCGCACGTTGGCGATGCGACGGAGTCTGTTGAGCGATATGGCTGCGTGGCAGGATCTTCGCCCGGCCCGGCTGCCCGCCGATCGGGCTCGCCTGGTTGTGCGAGAGTTTTCCGGCGTCCTCGATTTGGTTCGAGCGGGGGCACAGCGGATCGATACCGACTGGGGGATGCTCGAGGACCGGGCGGCCAGCCGATGGCACCCCTCGTTGCCGGCACTGCGATTTTCCGATGCGATCGAGTTGTCTCGCTGCCTGGCGCTGATCGACCTCGCGTGCCGGCTGGCGATGGCGGAGGGAGACTACGCGGAAGCCGAACCGTGGCTGCAGTGCGGCTGGCGGCTGGCTAACGACATCGGCCGGCGCCCCCGACTGAATGACCAGATCACGGCGGTAGGCTTGGGAAACCGCATGTTGGTGACGGTGCGTCACTGGATCGGTTCCCCCGACTCCCCCAACTTGTTCTGGGCGCTGGCCCGGCTCGAGTTGCCGATCGGCGACTCGAAGCGCGCGTTGGAATACGAACTCAGGATTCCCGAGCTATGGATCGGCGCGGGGGATGATGCGCCGTGGACTCGATCAAAAGAAGAGTGGAACGCGATTTATCGGCGCCTGACCCAGGCGGTGACTGGCGGCGACCGTCGGAATGAGGTCGTGCTGCGGATGACTCTGATCCAGTCATATCCACTGGCGAAGCGCGAACTGCAGTCGTGGGGCTACTCGCCGGACCAGTTGGCTCGCCTTCCCGCCCGAGGAATGGTGTTATTGCACCAGTATCATGTGGCCAGGCACAACCGCCATGCCTTGGTCAAGTGGCTGGCACTGCCCGAGCCTGCTTGCAGCCAGGGGATGCGCCGAACGCTACGGCAACTCCGAGAAGAGGGTTGGATCGGTACCGGTATGACCGCGGAAGGAGTGCCCCGGCGCGACTGGCTCGACCGAGTAGGCCACTCGGCGGAGCAGGCGACCCGCTACTATTTCACCATTCGCGATTCCCAACAGTTGCTACTTGCCAAGCGCAACGCATTGATGGTCGTGGAAGCTCTGCGCCATTTCGCGGCCCGGCACGATGGCAGGCTTCCTCAGAGACTCGAGGAAATCACATCGCTACCCGTTCCCATCAATCCGCTGACCCGCCAGGCGTTTGGATATCGGAGGCTCTCCGATCGTGCCGCGGAAGTGTTGATTGACGGGGACGAGAATGCCAAAGAGAATTTGGCTACGGGAGCGTGGCGTATCTTACGGATCGACGTTCGGCCGTAGTACGACCGGAGAGACTGAAGACTGAAGACTGAAGGCTGTAGGGATGGTGGTGACAACCGAAAGCCAGTGCAACATGCGCGCACGGCGCGCGGACGTGATAAAGTAAGGCTCCAACACGATTTTCCAAGGAACCGTTCACCTCTCTTGTGTCCATCCCTACACCGATTGAAATCCCGACACGTTTCGTCCTTCCGCTTGGGCGGGGACGGTCCCTCTACTTGACAGGAGACTCTCATGCTCTCATCTCGACGGCCCCACGATGCGACTCGCACGACAATCCGGCTGGTTCTTCACCTGGTGGTGATTACCGGAACGTTGACCTGCTTGGGAGCGGGCGAGATTGCGGCTCAGCAGCATCCTCTGGACCGCTTCCTGACAGACTCGACGCTGCTGGTCGCTCGACTCGACCTGGACAAAGCCAGGCTGCCGGAGGCTCTGCAAGCCATCGAGGGATCGAACGCCAAAGGGCGGCAGTTGGTCCAAGGATTGCGAAAGTGGCAGCAGAAGTCGTTCCTCCCCTTGTTGAGCGATGCCGGAGTTCGCGAATGCTATCTGGTGTCGGACATCATGGACGTGCAGCAGGGCCCCGGCTTCCTCGTCTTGCCGGTTCCTGGACCGGACGGAGAGACCAAGGCGGCCAAGTTGGCCGAGTCGCTGCAGTCGTATTTCGCCGACCGTTCACTGGTGATGCTCAACGATCCCAACTTCCGGACAGTACGGACGTTTGGGAGTCGGGTGTTCATAGGACACCGCCGAATGCTGAAACGATTGCAGAGCGCCGAGTCGGCTGCGCGAGAAGACATCTTGAAACGGCTGGCGGCTGACAGCGATGCGGCATTGGATGTGTGGCTGGTTCCCACCGCCGAATACCGGGAACTGGTTGCCGAGTTTCCCATCCCTTTTCCGTCTCAAGTGGCCGACACCTGGGATGAAGTATGTGACCGCTTCGAGTGGATCGGCTTGCATCTGTCCCTGGTTCCCCGCATCGCGTTGCAAGCCGAAATCGCCGCCGCCGACGAGGCCGCGGCGAAGAAGTGGCGGGATCTGCTGCTGGCGCTCCGAGGCATGCTTGACCGTGAATTCAAGGAAGGTGTGCAACGCGCCGGGCCTCCGGGGCGGTCCAACTATCAGGCGATCATCGTCGGAGCCGTCGCCCAAGCGTCGGTTCAGCAGAATGGCACGATGGTGCAGGCCACAGCGAAAATCGATTCTCCGCAGGCGAGCACCCGCGTCCTGGCTTACGCGCTGGGGACGATCGCCGCGGCGCTGGCGAAGACACCGGAAATCGAATCCGGCAACCGACTGAGATATCAGGCGATCGCCATGCACAACTTCCATAATGATCACGGTTCGTTTCCGCCGTCGGCGAGTTATGATGACAACGGCGAACCGCTGCTCAGTTGGCGGGTTCACCTTCTGCCCTATCTGGGCGATGAAGCGGTCGCGCTATACCAGCGTTTTCGACTCGACGAACCGTGGAACAGTCCGCACAACAAGGCACTGATCGCGAAGATGCCGAAGGTCTTTCAAGATCCAAGTGGGAAGGTCAAGGAGCCCGGCATGACGCGGATCGTGGTCCCTATCGGCGAGGGCTTCGTTTTCGATGGCTCGGAGACCGGTGTTCGCATACGCGACATTCGCGATGGTACCAGTAACACGATCATGATGATCGAGGCGGCTCCCGAGAGTGCCGTAATTTGGACCCGGCCGCAGGATCTGGTGATCGATCCGAAGGCCCCGCTGAAGGGAGTCGTAGCGGCGGGCCAATCGCACTTCAACGTGCTGGCGGTCGACGGCGCCCTGCATCGGGTTCTCGGTACGATCGATAAGAAGAAGTTCATGGCGTTGCTGACTCGGGACGGACGAGAGGTGATCGGCGGCTGGGAGTGACGTACTGAGCGGATCTGCGCGCTTGAGCGGATGGGCACTCATCCCGGTCTGTCGCGGCACGCCGCAGGCGAGGGCCCGCCGCTCAAACGCCGGTTCCCAAAGCAAGGGCTGACTGGCATGATGTGTGCTCGGTGTCTCGACCGTTGAAACAACGGTGTCATCAGGCAAGAGGAATCGCACATCATGGCCCGCTCCCACGAAATCACGTTCAAGTACTTGTCCCAGGAAGACCTGCTCCGCAGCGGCTGTCTCGATTTCCGCATGGCGATCGAGGCGGTCGAATCGGCGTTGCGGGCCCATCGAGCGGGCAAGGTGTTGTTCCCCGAGAAGATCGTGCAGATCTTCAATGAGGAAACCCAGGAGCGGATCAATTGTCTTCCCGCCACGCTGCTCGAGGAAGGCGTGTGCGGAATGAAGTGGGTATCGGTATTTCCGCCCAACGTTCGGGAGGGGCTGCAGAACCTGAGCGCCCTGTTCGTTCTTTCGGAGATCGAGCACGGATTTCCGATCGCGGTGATGGAGGGAACGCTCTGTTCCAACATGCGAGTCGGCGCGGTGGGAGCGACGGCGGCCAAGTATCTGGCCCCCGAGGATGCCCGAGTGATCGGATTCATCGGTTCGGGCGAACAAGCCAAGATGCACCTGTTGGCCATGAAGACGGTGCGTCCCGGTCTCGAGGTCTGCAAGGTCTCGGCTGCCACGCCGCCCGAAGAGGAGGCGTTCGTGGAAGAGATGTCGCGGATTCTGCCTCGAATGACGTTCGAAACGGCGGGCACCGACGGTTCGAAAGCGATGAGCGATGCCGACATTTTGGTTACGGCCACCAGTGCGCAGGCTCCTCTGCTCAAGGCGGCGTGGATGAAGCCGGGCGCTTTTTATAGCCACATCGGTGGCTGGGAGGACGAATTCGCCGTGGCCGAGCAGTGCGACAAGATCGTTTGCGACGACTGGGAAACGGTCAAACATCGCACGCAGACGCTCAGCCGCATGTACCAGGCGGGAGAGCTGTCGGACGACGACATCCATGCCAATCTCGATGAGATCGTGACCGGCGAAAAACCGGGCCGGACTTCGGCGGAGGAGCGGATCTACTTCAACGCGGTCGGTCTGGCGTTCGTCGACGTGGCCATCGCGCTGGAGATGTACCGCCGAGCCGCTGGCAAGCACGCCGGGCAGACGCTGACTTTGCAAAAGTGCATGATCTTCGAGCATCCCGAAATCCGGCATTGGGTGCAGTTCGACTTCTAACGCGCGTTTCGCCCGCAGGGCCGGAGGCTGGAGACCGGAGCTTCATCTGTTTCGCCGATCGACGGCTTCCGTTCGCAGGTTCCCCTTGGTCTTGCCGGATGTGGAACCGTTCGTCGACGCCCTCCGGCAGTACTGCGAAGTGGAAGAGAAGACGCGGGCGCCCCGCCGCAAGGGGGGAGTGTATGGTGGCGAGGCGACCAACTAAAATAAATGAACTTTGATTGGTAAACGGAGGTTGACAGGATGACGGTGCGATGGTGGCTGAGGGCGATCGGGTTGACCGCATGGCTGGCTGCGCCTCTTTGGTCGGGCGAGTCGGAATCCGAAAAGCAGATCGTATTTCAACGCGACATCCAGCCGATCTTAAGCGAGCACTGCGCCGCCTGTCACGGCGGTGTCAAACGCGAGGGTGGATTCAGCGTGGTCAGCCGCGAGCTGCTTTTGAGTGAAACCGACTCGGGAGATCCGGCGTTGGTACCCGGTCGTCCCGACGAGAGTGGATTGCTGCTGCGCGTCGCTTCCACGGACCCCGATGAACGGATGCCGCCGGAAAAACCGCCGTTGCCGCCCGAGTCGATTGCACGGCTGCGCCGGTGGATCGAGATGGGAGCTCCTTGGCCCAAGCACTGGTCGTACGCTCCCATCCGCAGGCCGGAGATACCGGCGGGGGAGAAGCGGCATCCGGTCGACTTTTTTGTGCAGCGCCGTTTGAGTGAGCACCACGTCGAACCGGCTCCGGCGGCGGACCGCCGCACACTGATCCGCCGGCTGTCACTCGATTTGACGGGACTCTTGCCGACACCGGAAGAGATCGATCAATTCCTGAATGACAAGTCGGCCGACGCTTACGAGCGACTGGTCGATCGCTTGCTCGCGTCGCCTCATTTCGGTGAACGGTGGGCTCGCCATTGGCTGGATGAAGCCCGCTATGCCGACTCGGAAGGTTACGAGAAGGACTCGCCGAAGAAGGACGCCTACCACTACCGCGACTGGGTCATCCGGGCGCTCAACGAGGACATGCCGTTCGACCAGTTCACGATCCGGCAGATCGCCGGCGATCTGCTGCCGGACGCGACCAACGACGATCTGATCGCCACCAAGTTCCACCTCCAGGCTCAGTACAACCTGGAAGGCGGTGTCGATGCCGAAGAGGACCGGACCAAGCGGGTCATCGATCGACTGAACACCGTGGGAACGGTGTGGTTGGGCACGACGATCGGCTGCTGTCAGTGCCACAACCATCCGTACGATCCGTTCGACATGAGCGACTTCTATGCCATGTATGCTTTTTTCAACAACATGGAGATGGCAGCGGATTTCTTGAAGGACGAGCCGAAGGATGCACCTCAGCGCCGGGAAGAACGAGCCAAGAGGTGGAAGGAGATTTCCCGACTGCTTGCCGATCAAGTCCACGACAAGAACTTGAATACTCGCACGCAGGCGAAGTTGACTCAACTGCGCACCTTCGACAACACCAAGCAGTTCATCCGCTATTTGCGCGAGCGTCCGGGAGAGCGGCGCAAGACCTACGCGTTTCGTCGGGGCGATTTTTTGCAACCGCTGGTCGAAGCGGGAGAGGTCGAGCCGGATGTTCCCAGCATCCTTCCGCCCCTGAAGGCGCGAGGCGAACGAGCCGATCGGCTCGATCTGGCTCGGTGGCTGGTCAGTCCGGAGAATCCGCTGACGGCTCGAGTCACCGTCAACAAAGTGTGGATGCACTTGCTGGGCGAACCGCTGGCGGCTCAAGTCGGCGATTTCGGCTCGCGCGGCGCCGAACCGACGCATCCACGGCTACTCGACTGGTTGGCTCACTGGTTCATCCACGATGCGAAGTGGAGTCGGAAAGAGTTGATCCGGTTGATTGTTACGTCGCACACCTACCGTCAGTCTTCGGTCGTGCGCCCCGAGTTGATCGACCGAGATCCCAACAACCGTTGGTTGGCTCGGCAGAACCGGGTTCGCTTGGAGGCGGAGATCATTCGCGACATCGCTTTGCAAGCGTCCGGTTTGTTGCACCACAAGGTCGGTGGTCCGAGTGTCTACCCACCGCTGCCGAAGATCGTGGCGCAGCAGACGTATGCAGGAGGCGGAAAGTACAATGTGTCCAAGGGGGCGGACCGTTACCGCCGCGGGCTCTACACATTCTTTCGCCGTACGGCGATCGATCCCAACCTGGCCACGTTCGACTGTCCCGACTCCAGCATGTCGCGTGCTCAGCGGGATCGCTCCAACAATCCCCTCCAGGCTCTGGCGCTGTTGCAGAACGAGGTGTTCCACGAAGCGGCTCAGGGATTCGCCGCGAGGCTACTGCAAGAGGTGCCTGGCGGTGCCGAGGAGACCCGCGACCGGCAGCGGCTGGGTCGGGCGTTTCTCATTGCGTTGGGACGCCCGCTGGAAGAGTTCGAGTACCGGCAACTGGCCCAACTGTTGAAGGAGGCTCGAGATTACTACCGGCAACACGAGAAAGATGCGGCTGCGGTCGCAGGTAACACGCAGGTAGAGAAAGTCGGCAAGTCGGAGCAGGCGGCCTGGGTCGCCACGACTCGCACGATTCTCAATCTCGACGAATTCATCACCCGCAACTGAACGATAGCGAAAGTCTCCGCCATGAAGACTGCTGATTTGTATCGCCGCGAGTTTCTGACGACGTCGCTTTCCGGTTTGGGGGGAGCCGCGCTCACGGCTCTGCTGGCGGGGGACGGAGCCTTCGCCGACGGCAAGCCCAAGCGGGTCGGTTCCGCCATCGTCAGTCCGTTGGCGGAGAAGCCGCCTCATTTCGCTCCCAAAGCCAAGCACTGCATCTTCATCCTGATGGCAGGTGCTCCATCGCAGCTCGATCTGTTCGATTACAAACCGGCTTTGCAGAAGCTCAACGGAAAGCCGATGCCGGCTTCGCTGCTGGAAGGCGTCCGATTCGCCTTCATTCAGAAAGATACGGCGACGTTGATGGGATCGGATTATCAGTTTCGCCAGTATGGCCAGTGCGGGATGTGGTTCTCGGAGTTGCTGCCGCATATCGCCACCTGTGCGGACGACATCACGATGATCCGCACCATGTACACGGACCAGTTCAACCATCACCCGGGACAATTGCTGTTGCAGTGCGGACGTCCGGTATTTGGACTTCCGGCGATGGGTGCGTGGTTGTCGTACGGTCTGGGAACGATCAACCAGAATCTCCCGAGTTATGTCGTGCTTACGGCAGGACGCGGCTCGAGCGGGGGAGCGACCCTCTGGAGCAGCGGTTTTCTGCCGTCGGTCCATGCGGGGGTGTTGCTGCGCAACCAAGGGCCGCCCATATTGAATCTGGAGAATCCCAAGGGGATTCCATCGCGTCTGCAACGCAAGGCGCTCGACGTCGTGCGCGAACTGAACCAACAGCGCTACGAAGAGATCCACGATCCGGAAATCGCCAGCCGCATCGCCGCGTACGAGTTGGCTTGGCGCATGCAATCGGCGGCGCCCGAATTGACGGATCTTTCGGGCGAGACCAAACAGACCCTGGCGGCCTACGGAGTCGATCGCCCCGAGCCGAAATACCGTTCGGGACGTGTGGGGACGGGCGAACAGTACAAGTCGTTCGCCCGCAGTTGTCTGCTCGCGCGGCGCATGGTCGAGCGAGGCGTCCGGTTCGTCAATTTGATCTTCGCCTCGTGGGATCATCACTCGAACCTCAAGCGGGACCTCGGCTACAACACCGGTATGGTCGATCAGCCGATCGCCGCGCTGATCCGCGACTTGAAACAGCGGGGGTTGTTGGATGAGACGCTGGTGGTGTGGGGTGGCGAGTTCGGCCGAACGCCGTTGGGCGAAAACCGCCCCGGCTACAAGGCCGTGACCGGCCGGGACCACCATCCGTACGCTTTTTCGATGTTCATGGCCGGTGGAGGCATGCGGCCCGGATATACTCACGGCGAGACCGACGAGATCGGATGGGCTCCCGTACGAGACGGCGTTCACATCAACGATCTGCAGGCGACCATGCTCCACCTGTTCGGTCTGGACCACCTGCGTCTCACCTACCGGCATCAGGGACTCGATCAGCGCCTGAGCAACGTGACGCGCGATTCGCAGGTGATCCGTGAGCTGTTGGCGGATGGGGGACGGGCAAGCTGAGTCGGATCGCCTACCCAGGGCGGCGCTTCGCGACTGGCAACCGTCTCGGTTGCCGTGGGTCTGACAGGCTGGAAGCAGATAAGGCCGATTCGGACAGCCACACGGTCGCCTCGGATCCTGTGGGGCCCGGGAGATGGCAAGTTGACCGACCGGAGCGCTGAGGAACTCGTGCAGTGGCTCGCCCGTCACGGCGTCACTCGCCCGCTCAAGGAACGAGAGGAACGTCGGCGGTCGTCGGCGCGCAACTAGTCGCTGTCACGCGCGCCGAAAGCTGTCTCGCCGGTCTGCAAGGTCGTAGCTGCGATGCTGCGGGCACGGAATACCGAGATCACGTCGGCTTGCCACTGGGGCAAGATTGTGGTGATGGCGATGGCTTCGAGATTGGTGAGTGTCACTCCCAGCATGGCCATGCGCAGCGGCCAGAGCGACCATTGGAAGAGCATCGCCCAGAGAGCGAAGATCATCAGCAGCCACGACGTCTTGGCTCCTCGGGTGTGGTAGTTGGGGATCTTGCCGAACTTCCAGTAGCCGTAGGCACTGCTGGCAAGGTAGGAGACGACGGCGCCGGCGATCCACGGCCACTCGGACAGAAGTGTGTCCCCTTCGAGTATCATCATGCCAAAGAGGACGGCGCCGTAGAGCAGCACGTCGGCGAGGCTGTCGAGTCGGGCACCGATGACGGTGCGCTGGTGCCAGCGGACCGCCAGCTTACCATCGAGCCAGTCGGTTGCCGCCAGGAAGAGATACCAGGCGAAGAAGACTCGCGGGAGTTCTCGCCAGGCGATACCCAGCAACACGACCGATCCGGCGATGCGGATCAGGCACAGCACATTGGGTACGGTCCAGAATGTGCGGAGCGGCAGGTCGTGATCGGCATCAGGTGGCTCGGCTCGCGGGTTGGGTGAGGACATGGGGATTGGGGGGAACTCTCGAGGAACAGTGCGAATCAGAAAGCGGTCCACGAAGCAACGAGCAGATAGAATGTCGTTCCCGTAAACGTCAAGCTGTCGATGCGATCGATCATGCCTCCCTGGCCGGGCAATAGGTCTCCACTGTCTTTGACTCCCACGTCTCGTTTCATTGCCGAGACGTGGATGTCGCCGAGGAAGCCGACGGCGCAGAGGAGCGCTCCGGCCGTGAATGCGTTGACGGTGGCGGCCATCGCGGCCGCGCTGTCACGCGAGATCGCGGACCACCAGTTCCAGGGCGTGAGGCACGGAGCGAGCAATAGCGAGGCCAGACCGGTGAGGATCAGGCCGCCGATGAATCCCTCCCAGGTCTTGTGCGGCGAGACGACCGGGGTGATCCGGCGGCGACCCCATTGCCGACCCACCAGTGCCTGAGCAATGTCACTAAAGGGTGTCAGCAGCATGACGTACAGATACCAGCCGGTGGCGGCCGCCGAGTCGCCGGGGGGGTGATCGGCCAGACGAGCCGCAAGACTGGGAAGGAACCCGAACACGATCAGCCCCCAGTACATGCCACCCACAGCTCGGATGAATCCGTCGGTGTGTCCCCGTAAGGCTTGCAGGCTGCCGATGACTAGCAAGCTGCCGACCGGGAGCATCAGCCAACCGGCGGGTTCGTAGCCGTGGATGATTGCCAGATACTGCAGCGGCACCAGTGCCATTGCCGTGACAGCGATGCGGCGGTCGCCTCCATCACGAGCCACCCAGGGAACAAACTCGGTGAGGGCGTACAGCGTCACCAGTGTGAATAGCAGAGCGATACCGTAGGGACCGACCGCGGCCGATCCGAAGATGGCCAGCAGCAACAGCCACCACACCAGCAGGCTGGCACGGCGCTCCCGCGACTTCTCGTCGCGGCGGCCTCGCAGCAGCCACAGGCGCACCACCGAACCGGCGGCCAGCGAGATCGAGCCGAACGCGAGGACGCGTAGTGCGGGAACGTCAAGTTGGCCGGTTGGAATGTCCATCGATGCGGCGAGCGTCAAGGTTGGCCGTAGCAGTTGCGGGCACGATGTGTCCAATAGGCTGCGAGGTGAGTTGATTCAGTCCGCATCGGTTTCACCAGTGGCTGGAAACTGCGCCAATTCGTCGATGGCACCCAACTCCTCTTCTACGATGGCCTCGTCCTCGCCGCGGTGGATGATGCGGACAAACAGTCGCACCAGGACGGGAAGCGCTGCGATCGCCAGCAGTGCCAGCCAGAGCCATGGGTCGAGCAATTCCCGTGCCCCATGTTGGATCAATTCGTGAATGGTGGGGAGGCGACTCCCCATCCACACGAATACGATGGTGCCCGGCAGCAGTCCGACAACGGTGGTCCACACGAAAGTCACCATGGAGATGCGGGAGGCGGCCGCCAGGTAATTCACCAGCGAGTAGGGGACGTGGGCCATGCGGAGGGTCAGCAAGAACCAGGCGCCTTCCCGCTCGAGCCATTGTTCCCACAGCCGGAGCCGCTTCCCCAGTTTCGCTTGCACCGCATCCCGAAACACGAAGCGGATGATGACGAACACGATCGACGCCGCCGCGGTGAGGCCGGAGAGGGCGACGAGCAGGCCGGCCCAGAATCCAAACAGCCAACCGAACACGATCGCTTTTCCCGAGGTGGCGGGCACGAGTGAGATCATGGTGTAGGCGACGATCCCGATCGCGATCGCCGGCCCCAGGTTGTGTTGGATCCGGTCTCGGAGCTGCCGTTCGTGTTGCGCCAAATTGTGCGGTTCGATGTAGGGCACCACGATCGCGGCAATCACGATGACGAGCAAGACGAATCCGGCCAGTGCAAGGAGCTTGGGCTTCACGGGACAGGAGAACTCGCGTTAGGGGTTTGCTTCACAACATTCGCACACCGGTCGGGCACGTTGCCGTGGTTTTCGATTGTCAATACCATCCCTACTGCCTCTGGCCTCCCGCCTCCAGCCTCGCGGGCGTAGCCCGCGTCAGGGAGAAAACGGGCGGCCCCTCAATCGGCCGGCTTCAACGCGACCGGGTTGGGACCGCTCACGATAGGAAGCACGCCCGGCAGCACTTCGAAACAGGCATCCATGGTGCGGTGGGGTTCCCCGTCGAGGCTGAACGGCACATCGGGCTCGGCATGAACGGCGACCCGCCTGGCCTGATAGCCTCGGACGCGTCCTTCGGCCAAGGTCGGGTTGAGCGAAAAACTGAGTCCGGCGGCCAGCAGCTCCAACGTGGGCAACACGGGAATCACGGTCACGTCGAGCCGCCCGTCGTTCAGCAGAGCGGAGGGAGCGATGGGAAAACCGCCCCCGACGAAACGGCCGTTGGCGATGGCGATGCCGTACGTCTCTTGGCTGAACTGTTCACCATCCAGCTTCAAAATCACGTGGTGTTCTTCCAATCGCGTCAGGTGGCTGATCGCCGTCATCCAGTAGGCGAACGCTCCCCAACGCTGTTTGTCGGCGGTTTGGACGTCGGCCGCCACTTTTCCACCGAATCCTCCGGTGGCCGCATTCACGACGTAGCTCTGTTCGCCGTTATATTCGACGCGGATCAGGTCGATTCGGGTCGCCGGTCGCTCGAATGCCCACTCGGCGGCGCGATCGAGTTGGTCGGGGGAGAGTCCGAGCGAACGGGCCAGGTCGTTGCCGGTTCCCAGGGGCAAGATCGCCAGCTCGCAGGCGTCGAAGCGAGGTGCCAAGCCGTTGACGACCTGGCCTACGGTTCCGTCCCCTCCGGCGACAACGATCCGATCGATGGCTCGTTCCGCTGCCAGTCCTCCCAACCGGGTCGCATCTCCCGATCCGGTGGTCGCCCACAATTCGTACTCGAATTGGCCGGAGAGCTTGGCCAGAACGTCCTTGATGCGTCCCGCCGTACCGGCCTGGGCATTGAAAACTACCGCCACTCGCATGATATTGAACCTCTGCCAGGATCTGATCGAGCCACTTGCCGCCATCCGGCAATCCAATGGGGGGGAGGACACCGATGAATGAAGAGTTCCATCCGCTGACATTGTTGCATGTTTCCGACCTTCATTTTGGCCCGCCTTATGTTCCTCGCGTGGGCGATGCCCTCTTGCGGATCGCACCCGAGCTTCACATCGATGCCGTCATCGTCAGTGGGGATTTTACACAACGGGCGACGGAGGCCCAGTTCCGGCAGGCGCGGGAATTCCTCGATCGGCTTCCCGACGTGCCGCGAATCACGGTTCCCGGCAATCACGACGTCCCCTTGTATCGCGTGACCGAGCGAATCGTGGATCCTCACCGCAATTACTGCAAGTGGATCTCTCCCGAACTCAACTCCGTATTGCGTCTCAAGGGAGCCGTGATCGTGGGGCTCGATTCGACCGCCCCTCACTCCGCCATCACCAACGGCAGAATTCATGCCGAACAATTGGAATTCTGCAGTCGCGCTTTTGCCGACGTTCCGCCCGAATATGTCCGTATGGTCGTGGCCCATCACCACTTCGCCCCGGCTCCCGATTACCTGCACGATCAAACCATGCCCAAGGCTAGACGAGCCGTTTCGCGGTTCATCGATTTGGGTGTGGAGATGATCTTGGGGGGACACTTGCACCGGGCGTATATCGGGAATTCCCTCGATTTCTTCCCCGGCAACCATCGCGATCGGGGAATTATCATCGTACAATCGGGAACGACGACATCCCGGCGAGGTCGTGGTCGCGAGCGGGAGAAGAACTCGTTTAATGTGATTCAGATCAGCCACCGCATGATACGAGTTACCCACTATATGTACTTTGACGACGATGACGGCTTCGCTCCGCTGAGTCGCCACATATTTCCCCGCCCCGGATTTCGGTTTGTCGACGAAGAGCATGCCCCGCCCAAAGTCGCCGTCTGATCCGCGTTCCTGCCTACCCGAGGATTCCTGCCGTGTCCGTTGCCTCTCGCCGTGATGAGAAGGGAGCCGATTTCCGAGGCGTCTGCTACAGCACGCGTTTGCAGGCATTCTTGCGGTCGATGGTATCGGACCGCACCATGCTGAAGAACATCTTTCACGACAATGCGCTGCGGGTCTTGAAAGAGGTGTAGGACGCGGGATTCCTCCCAACTTGCTGTGATGAAAGGAACTCGTTGATGATCGACTGGAGCCAGTTCGAGCCGGCGGCAGTGTGGCGATTGTTCGGGGAGTTGGTTGCCGTGCCGCGCCCGTCCAAGCAGGAGACTCAAGCCATGCAGTGGGTGCGCGCCTGGGCGGCCAAGCACGGTTACCCCGTCGTCTCGGACGCTGCCGGGAATGTCGTGGTGCGTGTTCCCGGCAAAGGGAAGCTGCGGAACGGTCCACCGGTGATCTTGCAAGGTCACGTCGACATCGTGGTGGCCGATGCGGAAGACGCTCCCCCCGAAGTCGACTCGGCAGCCGGCCGCATCCTGGTCGAGTTGGGGGCCCCGGATGCTCAGGGGCATTTTCGTCCTTCGCCCGATGGCGGCTGGATCGGAGCGCCCTATAGTACTCTGGGAGCCGACAACGGCATCGGCTGCGCGATGGGGATGGCGATCGCCGAGGATCCCGATGCCGTGCACGGTCCGCTCGAGCTTTTGTTTACGGTGGACGAAGAACAGGGCATGACCGGAGCGCTCGAACTTGATCCGCAAGCCCTGGGGCTGACCGCCAAGCGTCTGATCAATCTCGACACCGAAGACGACGACGAACTGACGATCGGGTGCGCCGGTGGCATGGACACCGAAGTGCGCTTTCCGGGCAGTTGGAGCGAAGTTGCGCCCGGTGAGACGGTCACGTTGCGGGTGTTGCTCAAGGACCTCCGAGGCGGCCACTCGGGTGTGGAGATCCACTCCGGTCGAGCCAACGCCATCCGCTGTCTGGCTCGAGCCCTCCGTGCCAGCGGAGTCGAATCGCTGAGGATCGCCGCGATCTGCGGTGGTGAAAAACGCAATGCTATTCCCCGGCGAGCGGAAGCCGTCGTGACGGTTGCCGCTGCCGACCGCTCGTCGCTCGAGTCTTCACTCCAAGAGGCCGCCTCGGCGATGATGCCTTTGTTTGAAGGGCGTGATTTTCCGCTGCGTTTTCAAGTCGAGCAGGTCGAATCCGCTTCGCGGACCCTCACGCAGCCGTCGACCGGTCAGCTCCTCGACCTGCTCATAGCACTCCATCACGGCGTGTTCAATGTGACGGCCGAGATTCCCGATCTGGTCGAGACGAGCAACAACGTGGCGACGGTGGAAGTGCAGGGCGACGACATCGTCATCGGCTGCAACTCGCGCAGTTCGATGGAAGCGGGGATGGACGACGTGGCCGATGCCATCGATGCGGCGGCTCGTTTGGCCGGCGCTTCGTCGAAGTCGTTCGGTCGCTATCCCGGCTGGAAGCCCAATCTCGACTCTCCGTTGCTGAACGTCACCAAGTCCGCCTACGAAAAACTGTTCGGCGAATCGCCTCATGTATCGGCCATCCACGCCGGTCTGGAGTGCGGCGTGTTGGGCGACAAGCTGCCGGGACTCGACAGCATCTCGTTCGGTCCCAACATCCGAGGCAATCACGCTCCCGGCGAACATGTGGAAATCGCGTCGGTGCAGAAGACCTACCGCCTGTTGCGAGAAGTTCTGGCCAATCTTACTTGACTTTGGCTGCCGGCCGTGGCGGGGCGGCCTCAGGAGATAATTCGATGTGCGCCGTGATCTCGATCTGCCTCAAGCGTTTTTTGGGTACCGCCGGTTTGGCATGGTTCGTTTTGTGCGGGACTCGTTTGCTCGGTGGTGAATGGCCCGCTTTCCGCGCCAATGCGGCGCGGACGGCATCGACGGCAGAGTCGCTTCCACCCGACATGACAGAGCTGTGGCAGATCGACCTGGGAACGCCTCAGCCGGCGTGGCCGCGGAGCGATCGGATGACGTTCGACCGCGCCTACCAGCCGGTCGTCGCCGGCGGCCTGGTGCTGGTCGGGAGCAGCCGGGACGACACCTTGCGGGCGTTCGATCTGAGCAGTGGCCGGCTGAAGTGGCAATTCGCGACCCAGGCTCCCATTCGTTTCGCTCCGGCCGTGATGGAGGGACGGGTTTACTTGGGGAGTGACGATGGTTTTCTGTACGCCCTGTCGTTGTCCGATGGCCGGTTGTTGTGGACGAAACGAGGCGGTCCCGACGAGTCGCTCGTTTTGGGAAACGGCCGTGCTATTTCCAAGTGGCCGGTGCGGGGCGGCGTGGTGGCGCTTGACGGAAAGGTCTATTTCGCCGCGGGAATCTGGCCGTCCGACGGGATCTATTTGTACGCGCTGGACGCTGAAAGCGGAAAGGTGATCTGGTGCAACGACCAGGCGGGTGCCATCTATATGGCACAGCCCCACGGCGGCGCCGAAGCGGAAAGCGGCGTGGCCGCTCAGGGGTACCTGGTGGCCGATGGGGACTTCCTGCTGGTACCGACCGGTCGGGCCGTTCCCGCGGCGTTTCGCCGTGCCACGGGCGAGTTCGCCTACTTTCATTTGCAGAAGTATGGGCAACGCGGCGGAGCCCTGGCCATGCTGGCCGGCGGAGTCTTTTTCAATGGCGGAATCGCTTTTCAAGTCGCAACCGGAGAAGCCATAGCGAGGTTCGGCCCGGGGCCGCTGGCGGCGGCCGGTGCGACGATCTACCGAGCCGTCAAGGGAAAGGTCTCCACGTACACTTGGAAGGAAGTCACCAAGAGCGATCGTCGAGGCAACCCGATTGCCGCTCGAGAACTGGCGGCCGGGCTGGCGGCGCCCGGTTTTCCCCAGGTCACATCGATCGCCGTGGCTGGCGGGCATGTCGTGCTCGGCGCAGCAGGCCGCGTCGGTCGAGTCGTTCCCGGAGAGAAGCAGCTCGCGTGGCAGGCGGAAGTCGAAGGAACCGTGCTGGGGCTGGCGGTTGCCGACGGGCGTCTGGTGGTCAGCACGGATCAGGGAAAAATCGTCTGCTTTGGAACGCCGGTCGAGCTGTCCGACCGTAGGCCCGACTCGTCGACCATACCGGCTCCGCGTATCGTTCCGGCAGATATGCTTGGGGCGACGCAGCGATGGAGCAAGCAGCTATCGGTCCCCGCCGGATTCGCCGTGGACTTGGGGACAACCGATGGCGACTTGGCTCTGGCCATTGCCCAACAGATGCCGCTGCATGTGATTACCGTCACGTCCGATGCGAAGACGGCTGCGCGTTTGCGCGAACGATTTCGCGCGATCGGGATGCTGGGACAGCGGATATCGGTTTGGCAACGGTCCCCGGAAAAAACGGGGCTTCCCGCCTGGTGTGCCGATCTGGTGGTGAGCGAGCAAGGATGGAAGGAGCCGATTGGGCGACTCAAGCCGGAAGCCGAGCGAATCCAGCGTCCCTACGGCGGACTGGTCTGCCTTTCCAATCCGGAGAACTGGGCAGAGACCCGCCGGCGAGGTCCACTCAAGGGTGCCGGCGAATGGACGCATCAATATGCCGATCCGGCCAATACGCTCAACAGCGGTGATCGACTGGTGGGCGGCCGGCTGACGATCTCCTGGTTCCGCGACATCGATTTCGACGTTCCGCAGCGCCACGGCCGCGGTCCGGCGCCTCTGTTTTGGCAAGGCATCCTGTTTCACGAAGGACTGCACGGCGTCGTTGCGGTGAATGCGTATAACGGCAGTGAGCTGTGGCGATATGAAGTGCCCGAGATTCTGAAGGCGTACAACGGCGACGAACTGATGGGGACGGCGGGAACCGGTAGCAACATGTGTGTGGCCGGGGGCCGTCTCTATCTGCGGCACGACGAGTTTTGCGACGTGCTCGATGCCCGCACCGGCCGAAGACTCGACATGTGGAAGACTCCGTTGGATGAGTCCAATCAGCGGCGACCGTGGGGATATCTGGCTGCCGATGGCGAGCGGGTGTACGGGAGCGAGGCCGACACCGACCACATCGTGACCTACCGCTACGTCAACCGTGGCGGCGACATGAGCCGATTGTGGACGGAGTCGAAGGCTTTGTTCGCCAAGGACGCGGCGACGGGGAGACTGCTGTGGCGGTACGCGAGTCAACATTCGATTCGGCACAATGCGATTGCCGTGGCATCGGGGCGCGTCTTCTTGATCGATCGACCGCAAGCCGAGTTTGATCGGGTGAAGCGGCCCAAGGAACGGCATCATCCGCCGGGGATTGTGCGAGCCCTCGATGCCAAGACGGGCCGTGTCGTGTGGGAACAGGCGAAGGACGTCTTTGGGACGCTGTTGATTGCCGTGCCGCAGGCCGACCGTTTGATCATGGCCTATCAGCCGACCCGTTTCCGGCTCGACTCGGAGCGAGGGGATCGATTGGCCGTGTTTCGGATGAGTGACGGAGAACGATTGTGGGACCAGGCGGTCAAGTACGAGTCGCGACCGTTCGTACGGCAGGGAGTGATTTACACTCAAGGCGGCGCATGGGACCTGGAAAGCGGGAAAGCGGTTTCGTTCCCGTTTCGCCGATCGTACGGTTGCGGAATCCTGGCGGCGTCGGAGCGGTTGCTCGTCTTTCGATCGGCCACGTTGGGCTATTACAATATCGGCCAGGATTCCAAAGTGCGGAACTTCGGCGGGATGCGTCCGGGATGTTGGATCAACGCTTTGCCGGTAGGCGGAATGGTAGTCGTCCCCGATGCGTCGGCCGGCTGTCGCTGCAGCTACCTCAACCGCTCTTGGATCGCCCTGCAGGGAACGCCTGTCCCATAGATGCTTGCTGAAAACACCGAATCGGCCCACAACCACGGGAGAACCGCCATGAAACGACGATTCACGAATCTGTTTGCAGCGGACGGTGGCCACCGGCGATGGAAGAGCGTTATCGAGTTTTGTGCCGTCGGCCTGATGGTATGCGCCGCTTGGGGTCAGGAAGACTTGAACGCGAAGCGTGATCGTGCGGTGGCTCCCAAAGACGGACCGATCGTATTGTTCGACGGCAAGTCGCTCGATGCGTTTTATGTGTGGCTCAAGGATACCAAGCGGGAAGATCCTCGAGGCGTGTTCCGCGTGACCGACGGGATGATTCATGTGTCGGGGGACGGGTTGGGTTGTCTGACGACGAAGCGGGAGTACCGCGATTATCATTTGGTGCTCGAGTACCGCTGGGGCAAGCGTACTTGGGGAGCACGCGAGAATCGGACTCGCGATTCGGGCCTGCTGATCCACAGTGTCGGTGCGGACGGAGGCTATCACGGGACGTGGATGCCGTCGCTTGAAGTGCAGATCATCGAAGGCGGCGTGGGGGACTTCATTCTGGTGGCGGGCACCGACGAAAAGGGGAACCCGGTTCCCTTGTCGGTGACGTGCGAAGTGGGGCGCGACCGGGATGGAGAAGTGATCTGGAAGAAAGGCGGCAAACGCGAGACCTTCGACTTGAAGAACCGCAAGCGAATCAACTGGTACGGCCGGGATCCCGACTGGAAGGATGTGCTCGGATTCCGCGGGCGCAACGACGTGGAGAGCCCCGGTTTTCTCTGGACTCGGTTGGACGTCCTCTGCGATGGCGGGCATGTGGCCGTTTATGTCAATGGGAAGCAAGTCAACGAAGCATTCGACGTGGTTCCCAGTTTCGGGCGGTTGCAGTTGCAAACGGAGTTGGCGGAGATCTTCGTGCGCAAGTGGGAGTTGTGGCCTGTCGGCAAAGGGCCGAAACCCGCGCCGGCCATCCAGGACGGCCGGTGAGGTGTGAGGGAGTGGGCTCGGCGGACACGCAATGACGAACATCGATCAGTTCGAGAGCGTATTCAAGGCGGCAACGAAGACGCCGTTCGAGCGGATACCGGTGCGGACCGCCTCGGTGATCTTGGTGACCGACGTCGATGCCGAGCAGACGGTCGCGTTTCAGCGGCGCGTGGAGTCATTCCTGGAGGAAATGGGAGAGCGGCGTCCGCAGCAATACTGCGTGATCGCGGGTGACCAGCTAGGAAGCGTGTCGGGCCTGCTGGATGCGATTCGCGAAAGCCGGGCCGACTTGATCTGCACCTACCGCAATCTGCGGATTCCGGCGACCGAACATCCCTACAGTCTGGGAGTCTACGTGGACGTCATGAGTCAGGTTGCCGAGGCTCCGCTGCTGTTGCTGCCTCGCCCCGAGATTCTCGCCGAGCGTCCCGATCTGATGCGCAACACTCGAGAAGTGATGGCGGTCACCGATCATCTGACCGGTGACCATCGCCTGGTGAGCTATGCGGCTCATTGCACGGCCGATGGTGGCAAACTGTTTTTGTCGCATATCGAAGATGCCGCCATCTTTGAACGCTATATGGACGCCATCGCCAAGATCCCTTCGATCGACACCGACGTGGCTCGGCATGATCTGCTCGAACGCCTGCTGAAGGACCCTCGAGACTACATTCGTTCGTGCCGCGAGTCTCTGGCGGAAGAAAGCCGGCTTGTCGTGGAAGAAGTCGTCAAGCTGGGACGGCGGTTGGCGGATTACAAGAACATGGTGACGGACCACGGAATCGACTTGCTGGTACTGCACACCAAGGATGCCGATCAGTTGGCCATGCACGGTTACGCCTATCCGCTGGCGGTGGAGTTGCGGACGGTACCTCTTTTTCTACTCTGAGCCATCATGGATGTTTCCAGCTTTGTGCTCATCGGATCGCAGACCGAGGTCGCGACATGGGTCACCGTGTTGTTTGCCTGTCTGCTGGTGGGACTGATTACCTGCCTGGCGCTGGAAGAGAAGATCCACGCTAAGAAATCGGTCATCGCCGGGATTTTCGCTCTGGTGTGCCTCCTGCTGGGCGCCGTGCTGGGCGTGTTGCCGTTCGAGCGTGTGGTGGTGGGGAGTTACGTGGCGGTTCCGCCGGAGCAGCCGCTGGAAATCGAGGTGATTGACGATGCCGATGGGCACCATCAGAAAGTCGTCGTGGGAGGAGGCGAAGAAGAGGAGAAAAGCGAAAAGGAACCGCTGACGCTGCACGTGGGAGGGCATCGCCTCTCCATGCCGGTCTACATTCCCGGAATCGATTGGAGTGTGATCGCCATCATTCTCGGGTCGAGTTTGTTCGTCGACGTCACCAGCCAATCGGGATTGTTCACCTGGATTGCGCTGCGCGTGACCAAACTCTCGCAGGGGGATCCTTTCCGTCTGCTGATTCTGTACGGAGTGATGACGGTCCTCTTTTCGGCAGTGCTGAACAACGTGACGGCCATGATTATCGTCGGTTCACTCACAGCCGTATCTCTGACCAAGCTGGGACAACTCGATAAGTTGCTGGGGTTCCTGCTGGTGGAGGGGCTGCTGACCAATGTCGGCGGTCTGCTGACGTTGATCAGTTCGGTTCCCAATATCATTGTCGGGACCACCGCCAATATCTCGTTCGTGACGTTCTTCATCAAGGCGGCCCCGTATGTCGTCCTGGCGACGGCCGTCACCATCTTCGTCGGGCTCAAACTATTCGGCATCCGCAAGCTGGTCACGGAAGAGGAAAAGAAAAGAGCACGGGAATTGGTCGCCAGTTTCGATGAGAACGAAGGAGTGGAGAATTGGGGGTTCTTTTGGTTCGCTGCGGCCATGCTGATCTTGTTCATCTTGGCGATCGCCACCACGGCCGTACTGCCCTACCGGATCAACCATTTGGGGATGGGATTCATCGCCCTGCTGTTTGCCGGGATCATGTTGATTCCCTTCAAGTCCGACGTCGATCGTTTTTATAAAACGGTGGACTGGGACTTGTTGGGGTTTTTCATGGCCCTCTTCGTCGTCATCTATGTCATGGAACAGGCGGAGGTGCTCGCGACCATCGGCCGGGGAATCGAGGCGATCCTGGTTGACAAGGGATTCGAGAATGCGGCCGGCAACAAGCTCGACGCGACGATGCTGCTGGCCGGGTCGGCGCTGTTCAGCAGCGTGACCGACAACATCCCGCTGTCGGCGATGCTGGCCAGTATCCTCAAGTCGCTCGGGGCACCCGATTCGTCGGGGGTATGGTGGTCGGTGGTCTTCGGTGCCAATCTGGGCGGCAATATCACGCCGATCGGATCGGCTTCGACTCTGGTGGCGGTAACGTTGATTCACAAGCACCGGCTGCACTTGCCGTTTGGTCAATTCGTCAAGGCGGCACTTCCGTACGCTCTGTTGCAGATCGGGTTGGCCATCATCTACGTGCTGTTTCTCTTGCCGTGGATTCCCGGATAGGCGCACTTCGCACGGAGGGTTGCGAGCATGCAGACCGTCTACGTTGCCGGGGCCGAACCGCACAGTGGCGAGATCAAATCGTCGTGGACGAGAAGCCGCCGTCGACCACGATGTTCTGACCGGTGACGAAGGAAGAGGCTCGCGGGGAGGCCAGCCAGATTACGGCACCGCCGAGTTCGGCCGGCTCGCCAAACCGTCCCATGGGCGTGTGTCCGATGATCTGAGCACCGCGCTCGGTGTAGCCGCCGTCGTCGCGGAACAGAAGAGTTCGGTTTTGTTCGGCCGGGAAAAAGCCGGGGCTGATCGCATTGACGCGCACGCCGCTGGTCGCCCATTCGCGGGCCAGGAATTTCGTGAGGTTGATCACGGCGGCTTTGGCTGCCGAGTAAGCGACGACTCGAGACAGCGGTGTCATTCCCGACATCGATGCGATGTTGATAATGCTCCCCTTGCCGCGATCAACCATCCCCTCACCGAATACCTGGCACGGCAACAGGACGCCACCGATCAGGTTCAGGTCGAATACGTCCCGCCATGCTTCGAGGGAGAGTCGGGAGAACGGGCTTCCCGGCGGTAGTGTGGCATCGGGACGATTGCCGCCGGTGGCGTTGACCAGCACGCTGACCGGCCCCAATTCGGCTTCGATCCGCTTGCAGGCGTCGGTCAACGACCGGCGGTCGAGCGCATCGGCCTTTTGGAACACGGCTTGCCCTCCTGCTGATTTGATCTCAGCCACACGAGCCGCCCCTCGTTCGGCATTTCTCCCGACAACGGCCACACGGGCTCCCTGCCCAGCGAGAGCCTTGGCCATTTCACCCCCCAGTACGCCGGTGCCTCCCAGCACCACGGCTGTTTCTTCGCTCAAGTCGAACAAGTTTCTTTCCATCCGTTGTAGCGCGTTGTCGTCGTTAGAAGGGTGTCGATGTCACTAACGCAACCTGCCGTGCCCCCTGCCAGGTTCCGGCGTGTTGCTTGCGGCAGGGAGACCTGGCACGGCCTCTCAGACGTTCCAGGAATCTCGCTCGGCGCCACGGTCCCGTTGCCGCCCAAGCTTGTTGCGGGAAGAACGGTCGGCAGTGACAGAGCGGTTCCCGCCGCAAATGACTTCGTGACAAATGTACGACGATTGGGGATCTCGCGTGTGGACATCGGATCGACTCCTGAAGTGCGGTGCGGCTGCCGATCCGCACGCCGGTGAAACGGCCTTAGCGCGCAGTTGCCTGGTCGCACTTACTGTACAACACACTGCCAGCCGTTTCAGCCCCTGGAAGAACCGTTCCCGAGCTGAACTTGACTTGAGCGGAACGAGTTGGTATTCCCACCCATCGGCCGGAAGAGCCAATCGTTTTATATCGTGAGTTTCTGAGCGGTTCTTGACGTGAAAACCCGAAATGTCGCCGTTTTGATCGTGTTGACCTGGTGCTGCGGCAGCGTGCGCACCGACGCTCAGGTTCGCGTCCGGTTCCCCCAATCCGGCTCGGCGGATCTCGCCCAGTTGCCGACTCAGCCGGCTCCCGGCGCCACCACCCCACCGGTGGCGCCACCGGCCGCCCCACCATCGATCCCGTCGGCCCCACCGACAACCTCGGCGCCCGCCACCGGTTTCGATCCCTATGGTGCCAGCGGCAGCTCGGTGAATCCTCCTACGCTGCTCGGATCACCGGCGCCCAGTGCCGGTGGTTGGACCACTGCGCCGGGAACCACCTCGCCACCGGGCGTCGCACCGCCCCCCACGACCTTGGGCACGGTGCAGCCGCAATCCCCGCCCGCTCTTTTTCCCAACGGCCTGGGAACGTGGAATCCCAACGCTCCAACGACGTACGGTACCGCCCCCATGCGTCTGCTGTACGGTCCGCGTCTGCGATACACGTGGCTCTACCCCAACAGCGGCGATCGCGAGTTCGGTTCGAACGACTTCGACGTGAGCGTCACCATGACGGTGCCCAACTTCTTCTGGTCGGGTCGACCACTGTTCCTCACGCCCGCTTTCGGCTTGCACTTGTGGGACGGCCCCAAACCGCCCGTCATGTCGGATCTGCCCTCCAAAGCCTATGACGCCTATCTCGACGCCGGATGGTCGACCGACCCGGCGAGGATTCTATCGGGAGAAGTCGGACTGCGACTGGGTGTCTACAGCGACTTCAACACGCTGGCCAGCGAATCTCTCCGCTTGCAGGGATTGGGACAGATGCATTTGCAGATGACTCCCACCGTGCGACTGACCGGCGGCGTGCTCTATCTCAACCGCAATAAGTACAAATTGTTTCCCACCTTCGGGCTGCTGTGGGAACCCAACAGCCGCACGCGGCTCGATTTCTATTTTCCGCGCCCCAAGCTGGCCAAGTACCTGACGACCGTCGGAAACTACGACGTGTGGGGCTACCTGGGCGCTGAATACGGCGGCGGCTGGTGGTTGATCGAACACCCCGACGGCCTGAACGACAAGATCGACATCAACGACATACGGCTCTTCATGGGCGTGGAATGGGGCCAGCAGAGTTCGATGAAGAAGGGGAAACGGATCGCGTTCGTGGAAGCGGGCTGGGTGACCGAGCGCGAGATCCTGTATGTGAACCGTCCAGCCGACTCGGTGACACTCAGCGACACCTTCATGGTTCGCGCCGGAGTGGGCTACTAGCGACTTGGCAACGTGTGCCATTTGGGAAGGACTCGAGCGTCCCGGTGTCAGCCGTGCGACCGCAAGACACAGCGAAGCGGACAACCATGCGAAAGTCACAAGCGGCGCTGGCCGGATGGTCGACTCTGATTCTCGCCGGTCTGTGGTGGATGCTTCCCACTTCGGCACAGACGCTGCCGGCGACCGTGCCGTCCGGCCTGACTCAGCCAACGGCGCCCGCGGAGTGGACGGGCCTGCCCCCGATCCATCCGCCGATCGACACGCGCGGTGGCACCGGGATCGCGTCCCAGGGCCTTCCCTTTCGGCCACTTGCTGGTAGGGCGACCGTCGCCCCCGATCTGCCGCCACCGCCGCCGGGATGGGACCCGGCCGTTTTCTGGCCCGACGGCGGCGAGCCGGCCGAGCTGCTTCCGCCGCTGACGACGCACCGCAAAGGGTTCTTTCAGCGACTCGATGTCTCGGCCGCGTGGCTTCCCCGGTTCGACCGGGACTTGGGAATCACCGAGTTGGTCACGTCGATGACGATCGCGCTCCCCGCCCCCACCCGGCAGTTTCCGCTGCTGATCACGCCTTCCTTTCGCTATTTCGGCCTGGACGGCCCGGCCGGCATCGATGTTCCGTCGGAGGTCTTCGATACCTGGCTGGAAATGATGTGGGTGCCGCAGATCGGTGAAAAATGGCGGGGATTTCTCTCGGTCGCTCCGGGAGTCTACGCCGACTTCGATTCCTATGGCTCGGACGCCTTTCGGCTGACGGGCCGAGCCATCGTCAACTACCGCTGGCATCCCGACCAACTGGAACTGTTCGCCGGCATCCTCTATCTGAACCGAGACGATTATCTGATGTTGCCGGCCGGCGGTGTGTTGTGGGTCCCCAATCGCGACACTCGCCTGGAGATCTTCTTTCCCAAACCCAAATTGGCTCGGCGCTATCGCTGGGGCCAGCGATTCGAAGACTGGGTCTACCTGGGAGGCGAGTTCGGTGGCAACACCTATTGGGTCCGCCGGGCTGGCGGCGTGGAAGACTTGATCACCCTGCGCGATTGGCGACTCTATCTGGGGACCGAGCGCAAGTGGGACGCCGGCAGTGCCGTGCAGCTCGAGGTCGGCTACATCTTCTCTCGCGTCATCGAGTACCGTTCGCAGGCCGACGATTTCGAACTGGATGACACGTTGATGCTGCGAGTCACGTATCGCCACTGACGAGACGTTGGCACGGACGCTGCTATGCCTTCTCGAGGGCTCGCTGCACCGCGGCACCCATTTCAGCCGGTGTGGCGGCGATTTCGATCCCGGCATCCTCCAAAGCGGCGATCTTCTCGGTGGCGGTTCCCTTGCCGCCGGAGATGATGGCACCGGCATGGCCCATCCGTTTACCGGGAGGCGCCGTTTGTCCGGCGATGAAGGCCGCCACCGGTTTGCTGCCGTGCTGCTTCACCCAGGCCGCCGCCTCCTCCTCGGCCGTTCCCCCGATCTCGCCGATCATCAGGATCACTTCCGTCTGATCGTCGTCATGGAAACGCTCGAGCAGATCGATATACGACGTACCGACGATCGGGTCCCCACCCAAGCCGATGCACGTCGACTGACCGAGCCCGAGATTGCTGGTTTGCCAAACCGCTTCGTAGGTGAGCGTGCCGCTGCGGCTCATCACGCCCACCTTCCCTTCCCGGTGAATATACCCCGGCATGATGCCGATCTTGCAGGCTCCCGGAGTGATGATTCCCGGACAGTTCGGTCCGATCAAAGTGACACCTTTGCGTCGCACCGTGTGGTAGACGGGTACCATATCGAGCGTGGGCACGCCCTCGGTAATCGCCGCGATCACTTCGATCCCCGCATCGACCGCTTCCAAAATGGCGTCGGCGGTGAAGGGAGCGGGAACGAAAATCATGGTGGCGTTCGCCCCGGTCTCCTGCACGGCTTGCTCCACGGTGTCGAACACGGGCAGATCGAGAACGGTCTGTCCGCCCTTGCCGGGAGTCACGCCGCCGACCATTTTCGTACCATACTCGAGGCACTTTTCGGTGTGGAAGCGGCCGGCGGATCCGGTGATCCCCTGGCAGATGACCCGTGTTTCGCTGTTGACCAGAATACTCATGATCGTGCATTCCCCGGCATACGGAGCCGTCTTCGGGCAGGAGTGGGTTGGAGCAAGTTAGCTTGTGGAGCGTGCCTGGACGGCCGCAACAACCTTCTGCGCGGCGTCGGCGAGGCTGTCCGCGGAAATCAAGTCGACGTCGCTTTCGGCCAGCATCCGGCGGCCCTCCTCGACCTCCGTCCCTTCGAGTCGAACCACCAACGGTACGTTGAAGCCGACCACTCGGGACGCTTCGATGAGTGCCTGAGCGATCGTGGTGCACCGAGCGATCCCGCCGAAGATGTTGACCAGGACGGCCTGCACGTTCGCGTCGTCCAGCAGAATGCGGAAGGCCTCCGTCACCTGTTCGGTATTGGCGCCGCCCCCCACGTCGAGAAAGTTGGCCGGTTCGCCGCCGTAGTACTTGATGATGTCCATGGTGGCCATCGCCAGACCGGCGCCGTTGACCAGACATCCGATGTTTCCGTCGAGCTTGACGTAGCTCAGCCCGGCACCGGCCGCTCGCAACTCCGCCGGATCTTCCTCGCTTTCGTCCCGCAGCGTTTCCACATCCGGATGACGGAACAGCGCGTTGTCATCGAAACTCACCTTGGCATCCAGCGCGATCAATTCGTCATGCTCGGTGATGACCAGTGGGTTGATTTCCACGAGCGAACAATCGTAGCGGGCAAAGAAACGGCACAAAGCGGGAAGAAACTTCGATGCACTCTTGAGTGTCTGTCGGCTCAAACCCAGCTTGGCTGCCAGCTTGCGAACCTGAAACGGCTGCAGTCCTCGAGCCGGGCAGAAATGTTCCTTGAAGATCAACTCGGGCGTCTCGGCCGCCACTTTTTCGATCTCGACGCCGCCTTCGGTCGACATCATCAGCACGGGCTGGGCGGTGGCTCGATCGAGCACGATTCCCAGGTAGAGTTCGCGCGCGATCCGGCAGCCCTGTTCGATCAAGACCTGCTGCACCGTCTTGCCTTCGGCACCGCTTTGGATCGTCACCAGATGGTTGCCCAACATGCGAGTCGCAACCTCGCGGACCTCTTCGGCACTGCGCACCAACTGCACCCCATGCTGCCCGGGGTGCTCCTTAAAGGTCCCCTTGCCGCGACCACCGGCGTGAATCTGAGCCTTGATGACGGCCAACTCGCCGCCCAGTTGCCGGAATCTCTCGGCCGCCTCGTCCGGAGTGCGAGCCACATAGCCGTCGAGGACGGCGATCCCTGCGTCGCGCAGCAGTCCCTTCGCCTGGAATTCGTGGATTTTCATGCCGGGGTGTCCCCTATCGCGGCGGATCGGTCAAAGCCGCGATTATATGGAGACGCGCCTGCAACGGTCAACGAGGGGCGATCCGCGGGTCAACGCGGGGCCTGCTTTGCCGGCGCCATTTCCTCGATCCCCAACCGCTTCATTTTCTTGTAAAGCGTCGTGCGGTTGATGCCCAGCGTTTCCGCCGTGAGATTGCGGTTCCAATTGCAGGCCTCGAGCACGTCCAGAATGATCTGACGTTCCGGACCGGCCAGAGCTTCCTTGAGCGTACGGCGGCCGGCGGGGGCCGTAGAGGGGACATATCCTTCTCGCACGGCCGGCGGCAGATCTTCCGGAGTCACGATGGCTCCTCGCCCCAGCAGGACCGCCCGTTCGATGGCGTTTTGCAATTCGCGGACGTTTCCCGGCCAGGTGTAGCGCTGCAGCAACGTCATCGCTTCGTCGCCGATCGCCTCCACCGGTTTTCCCGTCTCCTGAACCACTTTCTCGAGGAAATGGTTGGCCAACAGCGGGATGTCGCCGGCACGTTCGCGGAGCGCCGGGAGTTCGATGTTGATCACGTTGATGCGGTAATACAGGTCCTGCCGGAATCGGCCTTCGTGAACGGCTTTCAGCAAGTCCTCGTTGGTCGCCAACACCACCCGCACGTCCACTGTGCGCGTTTCGCTGCCACCAACCGGTTCGAACTGCAGTTCTTGCAAAACCCGCAACAGCTTGACCTGCATTCCGGGAGTCGCTGTGCCGATCTCGTCGAGAAAAATCGTGCCACCATCCGCCAACTCGAACTTCCCCTTCTTCTCTCCGATCGCTCCGGTGAAAGCCCCGGCCACATGCCCGAACAATTCGCTCTCGAGCAACTGTTCGGGCAGAGCACCGCAGGCCACTTCGATGAACGGGCCGTCCCGCCGACCGCTCCGCCGATGGATGGCGCGCGCAATCAGACTCTTGCCCGTCCCGCTTTCCCCGGTAATCAACACGGTGGCGCGCGTGTCGGCCACGCTGTCGATCACATCGAACATCCGCTTCATGCGATAGTCGCTACCGACAATGTTCTCCAGGCCGAACCGCTCATCCAACTGCTCCTTCAGTTGCCGATTTTCCTCCAGGACTTTGCGCTGCGAAAACGCCCGCTCCAGCGCCATCCACAGTTCCTCGTCGATCAGCGGCTTGGTGAGCAGATCGAAGGCGCCGGAACGCAGAGCCTCGATTCCCGTTTCCACCGTGCCATAACCGGTCATCAACAGCACCGTGGTCTGAGGAAAATGCTGGCGACAATAGGCCAGCAGTTCAAAGCCGTCCCCGTCTTCCAAGCGAATATCGGCCAATACCAGGTCGAACGCGTCACGGTCCAGCGCCTCGCGGGCCGACCGCACCGTGGAAGCCTGGCAAACCTCCAGTCCCTTCTCCCGCAGCCACTGCCCCATGCACTCCAGCAAGCTGCGGTCATCGTCGACCAGCAGCAACCGACCCTTGGTTTCGGTCGTCGGCTGTAAATTCGCCACGGCGCCCTCCCCGATCGCTCGGAATCACCCAATCGCCATGACCGGAAAGGCAGCGAGCGCTAACCGGTCCGTTATCCGTTTCTGTTCACCCCTTAGGCAACGGCGTCGTCGCTGGGCACGACAATCCCGTCCCTTGGGGTTCTCTAGGTCACCTGTTGCCCAAAGTCAACAAACGCCCGCTCGCCAAACTCCCACCCCACAACCGATGAGGGCCTATCTGCCACCTATAACAGTACTTCCGGCAAAACCGAGGGACTGCAGACACCGGAAAGGACAGTCCGCGTCCCGATGTTTCGCCCCGGAATGGCCGTGCATTGACTATTCAAATCACTCCAAAGGCTGTATTTTCTCTGCCAACGGCGCAATAATAGCAGTAGCCAAACAAGCCCTTTTGGGTGGACCGAATTCCCTTGTCCTGCCCATGGCATCGGACCCCGTTTACGTTTGGGAGGTAGTTCGCATGACAATTCGAGTCGTAGTTGCCGATGATCACGAGGTTTTGCGGCGAGGGATCGCCATGCTACTGTCGGACGACGAGATTGAAATCGTGGGAGAAGCCGCGACCGGTGAAGAAGCGGTGGCGGTCAGCGAAGAAACCAAGCCCGACGTCGTGTTGATGGATATCCGTATGCCCGAAGGGGACGGGATCACGGCCGTGCGAACTTTGCGCGAGCGCTGTCCGGACACCAAAGTCGTGATGCTATCGACGTATGACAACCCGACCTATGTGGCTCGCAGCGCCACGGCGGGCGCCGTCGACTATGTCTTGAAGGAACGCTCGCGTGAGCATCTAGTGGATGCCGTGCGTCGAGCCGCATCGGGACAGGATCCCTCCACCGACAGCATCATGTACGGCATCAAGAAATCGATGAACTCGCGACGGGAGCGTTTGGAAAAGAAGGACTTCTTGTTGACGCACCGCGAGTTCCAGGTGTTGCGCCACATAGCGCTGGGCCTCAGTAATAAGGAAATCGCCGAATCGCTGGGCATCAGCGTGGAAACGGTGAAAGAGCACGTGCAGAACATCCTGCGCAAGATCAACGCCACCGACCGAACTCAAGCCGCCGTGTGGGCAGTCAAGGAGAAGCTGGTGTAGGCGCGGCTACGGCAGTTTCCAGCCGTCGGGGATCTGCGAGTCTTTCACCACAACAGGAATGCCGTCGCGCACAATGCAGGCTCCGTCATCGGGCGTTTGCGCGACGCCGGATGCATTGGCAATGGTGACGTTTCGACCGATGCGGCAGTTCTTGTCGACGATCGCCCCTTCGATCACCGTTCCGCTCCCGATTCCCAGAGGCTGAGTCACTCCGGCGATTTGGCGGCGAGCCTCGCGCTCATCGGCGCCCATCAAAATCGAATCGCGAATGGTCACTCCGTCGGCGATGTGGCACCGCAAACCAATGATGCTGTTTTCGATCACCACGTTTCGTCCGATGCGGCAGCCGTCGGCGATCAGGCTGCCACTGATCTGGGCGCCCTGCGAAATCGTAGGGGGCAAGAACCGGGCTCGCGAATAAATGGGGGCTCGCGGCGACTCCAGTACGAACGGTGGATCGTCGGATGCCAGACTGAGATTGGCGTCGTAGAAGGCCCGGATCGTGCCGATGTCCTCCCAGTAGTCGTCGAACAGATAGACCTGGACATGCCGAGTGCGGATGGCCGCGGGAAAGACCTCTTTGCCGAAGTCGGAGTACGAAGTCTTGGTGAGCACTTCAATGAGAAAATCACGGTTGAACAGGTAGATGCCCATACTGGCCAGACACTCGCGGCCCCGACTCTCCAATCCTTGAGCATCGAGCCACGACGGCTCCATCGCCACCAGATCGATTTCGTCATCGGTCTGGGGCTTTTCCAGAAACCCTTCCACGCGTCCGGTCTCGTCGATTCGCATCACCCCCAACGACCGAGCGGCCTGGCGGTCGACGGGCAGTGATGCAATGGTGGCTTCGGCGCCCGATCGACGGTGGACCTCGAGCATTTTCCGGTAGTCCATGCGGTAGAGCTGATCGCCCGAGAGAATCAGCACGTACTCGCAGTCGGGCTGCTCCAAATAGCGGAGGTTCTTCCGCACCGCGTCCGCCGTTCCCTGGTACCAATCCGTTCCCGCGTCGTCGGTCTGCTGTGCGGCCAGCAATTCGACGAAACCACCGCTGAAGGCATCGAACCGGTACGTCTGCCGCAGATGCCGATGCAGACTCACGGAGAGGAATTGAGTCAACACGTAGATACGGTTGAGCCCGCTGTTGATGCAGTTGGACAGGGGAATGTCGATCAGGCGGTATTTTCCGCCCAACGGCACGGCCGGCTTCGCGCGGAATTTCGTGAGCGGATAAAGACGCGTGCCGCGACCTCCTCCGAGTACCATCGTAATGACATTGCTTTGACCGAACATCCGTCCCCCCCGATTCGATTCGAGTCTGCGACGCAACTCCCTGCGTGACCTGCCGTCTGCGAGCATGCGGCTTGCGGCAAAGGATGCTTGCCGCAAACCCCGAACAACCTCGCCATCGCGCTCCGCGATTATTTCACCACGAAATTGACCAGCCTTCCGGGCACCGTAATCACTTTGACGATTCGTTTTCCTTCGAGCAACTGGGCGATGCGCGGTTCCGATTTGGCAGCCGCCTCGATGGCATCCCGTCCCGCGTCGGCCGGAACGGTGACGCGAGCCCGCACTTTGCCGAGAATCTGTACGGGGATCTCCACGGTTTCGTCGCGAGTCCACCGCGGATCGGCCTGCGGCCACCGCTGGTAACTGAGCGTCTCGGCATGGCCGAGCTGCTGCCAGAGTTCCTCGGCCAAATGAGGCGCGTAGGGCGCCAGCAGAAGCACGAACGACTCGAGGATTTCTCGCGGCCGCGTCGGCTGGCGGGTAAAGAAGTTCACGAATTCCATCATCCGAGCGATCGCCGTGTTGAACCGCATCGACTCCGTGTCGCGCGTGACCGCCTCGATCGTCTTGTGCAAGACGCGCCGCTGCTCGTCGTCCGGCTCGGTATCCACCACCGAATCGTGCAACTTCAACTCCTCGGACTCTTCATCGATCACCAATCGCCACACGCGATCGAGGAAATTGCGCACACCGTGGACGCCGGCCATGCTCCACGGTTTGGTCGCCTCGAGCGGCCCCATGAACATCTCGTACAGCCGCAGCGCGTCGGCACCGTAGTCGCGGACGATGGCATCCGGATTGACGACATTTCCGCGGCTCTTGGACATCTTGTAGGACCGGCTCTCCACTTCGATCCGTGGATCGTCCCTCAAAACGAACCGGTCGTCCCGCTTCTCGACCTGCTCGGCTTCGACCCGAAGCGGCGTCACGGCCGCCTGATCTTCGCGCCGCCGCCATTGACCGTCGGCAGCCTTTTCGACAGCGGTTGCCGAAACCCACTCGCCCGCCGATGTGCGGTACGCCGTGTATTCCATCTCGCCCAGAATCATTCCCTGGTTGACCAACTTGCGAAACGGCTCCGCCGTGCTGACATAGCCGCGGTCGTAAAGCACCTTGTGCCAGAACCTGGCATACAGCAGATGCAAGACCGCATGCTCGGCACCCCCGACATACAAGTCGACCGGCATCCACGCCTTTTCCTTTTCCGCGTCGACAAAGCGATCGTCGTTGTGCGGATCGATGAAGCGAAGATAGTACCAGCAGGATCCCGCCCATTGAGGCATGGTGTTGGTTTCGCGACGGTAACGTTTGCCGTCGAGCTCGACGTACAGCCACGAATCGGGTGCTTTTTCCAGCGGCGGCTCGGGGCGACCGTGAGGCTGGTAGTCTTTCAACACCGGCAGGTCGACCGGCAGCTCCGACTCGGGAACCGCTCGCAACAGGCCGGTCGGCCGCCCTCGATCGTCGAGTTCGTGCAGAATGGGAAACGGCTCCCCCCAGAAACGCTGGCGGCTGAACAGCCAGTCGCGCAGCTTGTAGTGAACGGCAGGCCGAGCGATCCCCTGACGATGGAGGTCATCGGTGATTCGCTGTTGGAACTCCGATGTGGGCAGGCCATCGTAGGGCCCCGAGTGGACCGCCACTCCGCTTCCCGTAAAACAGGCCTCTCCCCGCAGCACCGCCTGACGATCGACGTCGGCCGACTCGCCCGGATCGACCACGGCGACGATCGGCAAACCAAACTGGCAAGCGAAGTCGAAGTCGCGGGTGTCGTGAGCGGGCACGGCCATGATGGCGCCGGTTCCATAGCCGATCAACACATAGTCGGCAATCCAGATCGGAATGGGGCGGCCCGTGACCGGATTGATGGCGTACGCTCCGGTGAATACGCCCGTCTTCTCCCTCGTCCCTTCGGTCCGTTCGCGGTCGCTCTTGGCGGCCGCCTTGCGACAGTAGGCTTCCACTTCGTTCCGCTGAGCGTCGGTGGTCAGACGCTCCACGAACGGGTGTTCGGGTGCGATCACCATGTACGTTGCACCGAACAACGTATCGGGACGCGTCGTGTAGACTCGCAGCACATCGTCCCCGGCCCGAGGGGGAAAACCCGACTCACCGCGAGCCGCCTTCCAGCGGCCGAATTCCTGCTCGTCTCCCAGAAAAAAATCCACTTCGGCTCCCGTACTGCGCCCGATCCAATCTCGCTGGAGTTTCTTGATTCCTTCGGACCACTCGAGTTGATCGAGGTCCTGTTCCAGCCGGTCGGCGTAGGCGGTGATGCGCAACATCCACTGCCGCAGTGGAATGCGCACTACTTCGTGGCCGCCCCGCTCGCTCTTGCCGTCGATGACCTCTTCGTTGGCGAGCACGGTACCCAGGGCCGGACACCAGTTGACCAGCGCGTCGGCCTGATAGGCGAGGCGGTGCTGGTCCTGGTAGCGCCGCACCGCCTCCTCCCCCTGCTCCGCAATTTCGTCCGGGATGGGAAGCTCGGCGATGGGACGTCCCTTCTGCTGGTCGCGATCGAACCAAGTGTCGAACAACACCAGAAAGATCCACTGGGTCCACTTGAAATAGTCGACGTCCGTCGTGGCGATCGCGCGGCTCCAGTCGTAGCTGAAACCGAGCATCTTCAGTTGGCGAGTGAAATTCTCGATGTTCTTTTCAGTCGACTCGCGGGGCGGCGTGTTGGTGCGAATGGCATGCTCTTCGGCGGGTAGCCCAAAAGCGTCGAATCCCATCGGGTGCAGTACGCAGCGCCCGTTCATCCGGGCAAACCGGCTCACGATGTCCGTCGCCGTGTACCCCTCGGGATGCCCCACGTGCAGCCCATCGCCACTGGGATAGGGGAACATATCGAGTACGTACAGCTTCTCGCCTCGAGGAAACTCGGGCGTGCGAAACGTCTGCCGCTCTTCCCAGTACGCTTGCCATTTGGGTTCGATTTCAGATGGATTGTAGCGAGGCATGGGGATCCATTTCAGCAAGATCGGATTCGAAATCGCAACCGGGCGCCGCAGGCTCCGGTCGGCGCGCGGCCTGGACGCGGGGGCGCCGATCTGCGATTGTAGTGGGGAGGCCTTCTCGGGCCTAGAGCCACGCGATCGAGCGGGCGGATCGCACGCTTCGTTTCCCCTTCTCCACGGGTTTTCCATGTTACACAGTCCACGCTGTCCCAAACTCGGGAAATACGAACGCGCGGCCATGCGAGCCGCCGGCCAATTCAACGCCCAGTTGATGGATGTGGTGCGCCGGCACATCCGGCCGGGAATCACGACGGGAGAAATCGACGAGATCGTGCACGCCTACACGGTGCAACACGGCCACACACCGGCACCGCTGGGATACCAGGGGTTTCCCAAGAGCTGCTGCACGAGTGTGAACGAGGTGATTTGTCACGGCATTCCCGGCGACTATCGACTGCAGGAAGGTGACATCGTCAACGTCGACATTACCACCATCGTCGACGGGTGGCACGGAGATCAGTCCGAAACGTTCCTCATCGGCGAGGTCTCCGACACCGCGCGGGACGTCACTCAGTGCGCCTTCGACTGCCTCTACGCCGCCATCGACGCTCTCAAGCCAGGATGCCCGGTCGCCACCATCGGAGAAGTGATTACGGCGATTGCGGCCCAGCGAGGATTCAGCGTGGTGCGCGAGTACATCGGTCACGGCCTGGGAAGACGGTTTCATCAGGATCCCTCGATTCCTCATGTGCCCACCTCCCAGGCGCGGCGGGATCGGCTGGGACCCGGTGTCGCCTTCACCGTCGAACCGATGATCAACGCGGGCCAGCGGTACACGGAATTGGATCAGCGCGACGGCTGGACCGTGCGGACTCGCGATGCCAGCCTCTCGGCACAGTTCGAACACACCGTGCTGATGACCGAAGAAGGGCCGGAAATCCTGACACTGACGCAGCACGGCCCCAAGCCGGGACACCGTTTCTAGCGGAGAGCTTCACCCCGCGAGTCGGGTGCCGGCGGCGACCCGCCTCACCGCCCGACTTCAGCCTCGTTTCCGCTCGCGCCGAGGCTTCTAGATTGGCAAGAACATGAAGCATCCCTTGATGGTACGCTTCAACTCAGCCTGTCTTCCGCTCGCGCCGAGGCTTATAGATTTCCGTGGCCGTGCCCATGTAGGCGTGCCCCGCGTGCATCAGCGTTTCACTCAGGGTCGGATGAGGATGGATCGACTCGGCCACGTCTTCGATCGTGGCCCCCATTTCCATGGCCAACACGGCCTCGGCGATCAATTCTCCGGCACCGGCACCAACGATCCCGCATCCCAGCACTCGCTTACTGCTGGGATCCACCAGGAACTTGGTCATGCCGTCGGTGCGCATGACGGCTTGAGCCCGTCCGCTGGCGGCCCAGGGATACAGAGCCGTTTCGTAAGCGATCCCGGCCGCTTTGGCCCGGCTTTCACTCAGTCCGCAAGTGGCGATCTCCGGATCGGTGAAGACCACGGCCGGAATGGCTTGGACGTCAAACGCCGCCGGTTCTCCCAGCAGCACCTCCGCGGCGATCCTCCCTTCGTGACTCGCCTTGTGCGCCAGCATCGGCTGGCCGGCCGCGTCCCCGATCGCCAGGATCCGGGGATCGGCCGTGCGCATCTGCGCGTCGTGGAGCATAAAGCCGTCCGAGTCGAGCTCCACGTGGGTGTGCTCCAAACCGAGCTCTTTCGTGTTGGGACGCCGCCCGACCGCAATCAGGACCCGATCGAAGGTCAGTGCGTGCAACTGGTCTCCGCCGGTCATCACCGTCGCGGTCACCGAATCGTCATCGGCGGTCAACGTCGTTACACGGCTTCCCAGCAAGATCCCGCCGTCGCACAACTCGGACAAACGGCGGTGGACCGGCTTGACCAGGTCCGCGTCGATCCCGGGCAGCAGTTGATCGGTGAACTCGACCACGGTGACGGCACACCCCAGCCGCGCGTAGATGGTGGCCATTTCCAATCCGATATATCCGCCGCCGACTACCAACAGCGACGATGGGAGCGTCTCCAGTTGCAAGGCACCGGCGGAACCGATCACCCTCGGCGACGGACATTTCAGCGCCGCCGGAATCGCGGGAACCGAACCGGTGGCCACAATGCAGTGATCGAACGTGAGTCTTCCCCCTTCGGGAACGGAAGGATGATCGCCTTCGAGCTTCAGCGTCGAGCTGTCCTGGAAACGGCCTCGAGCCACGATGCGGGTGACCTTGCGGCGCTTCACCAGTTGGTCGAGACCTCGAGTCAGCTTTCCGATCAGCCGTTCCTGGTGCGAGCGCAGCGCTTCCAGATCGATCCGGGGCGCACCGAACCGGATGCCCGCTGCCTCCAGTTCTTGGGCTTCGGCGATGACTCGAGCCACATGCAACAGCGACTTGGAGGGAATACAACCTCGCAGCAGGCAGGTACCTCCGAGCTTCGGCTGGCTCTCCACAAGCACCACCGGGAGACCGCCATCGGCGGCTCGAAAGGCTGCCGCGTACCCCCCCGGACCGCCACCCAAGACGACCAATGGGGCATGCATGCGGGCACCTCGTTACCAAACGGCTATCGCGAGAGGAACTCGATCACCTTTTGGACATCGACCGGCAGACTGACGTCCTCGACACTCGGATTCCCCTGCACCGTCGCCCGTAGCGTTTCGGAGTCGAAGGTAATCCAGTCGGGAGTGATCGACTCAGCCTGGTCGGCCAAGCCGCGATAGAGATTCTGGATGTTCTTGCGGGGCCGGACGGTAATGACGTCTCCCGGTTTCACCAGAAACGACGGCTTCGTGACCTTCACGCCGTTGACCTGGAAGTGCCCGTGAACGATTCCCTGCCTGGCCTGAGGGCGAGTAAACGTGAATCCGGCTCGGCGGACCACATTGTCCAGCCTCCGCTCGCACAGCAGCAGCAAGTTGTCACCGGTGTTGCCTCGCTTGCGGGAGGCCATGTCGAAAAACCGCCTGAGCTGACGCTCGAGCAGGCCGTAATAGTGCTTGATCTTCTGCTTTTCCATCAGTGCCAGCCCGTAGTTCGACGGACGGCGTGGGCGGGTATGCATGCCGGGCGGGGCTTTCCGGCGATCGGCAGCTTTCGTCGCACCATGATTTTCGTAGACCATCGCACCCAAGCGACGGTTGACACGGGCTTTAGGGCCGGTATACCGAGCCATGAATAGGTATCTCCCAGCAATTCGATAAAACCAACTGGCTGTGACAAAACTCCGTGCACGCAACTCCACGCACGCAATCTGTCCGAAATCGGCAAGCGACACGGCGGGCTTTGCTACAAGGTCTGAAACGTTCGGTCGAAATGACCACTCGGAAAGCGCCATCGTCCGCCGCAAACCGCGGTCAGAATCGGATATCATGGCCGATTTTCGCGTGGCGGGCAAGGGGCATTGCCCAGGTTACCGAGCAGATCGCGTCTCCGGCTGGTCCAGCCGTTCGGGAAGCTGGCTGGCGTCTTCGAACAACAGCCAGCGAGACGCCGGGAGATTACGGAACATTCGTTCGGCTCGCCCGCGCTCGAGCGGTTTTTCGGGCAATTGCCGAATGTAGATCGCGGCAACCTGTCGAGGGAAGCGCCGAGCGGCAGCCGCATAGAGTTCCGGGTCTCTTTCACCGGAATCGCCGATCAACACAAACCTCCGCCCGGGAAATGACTTGAGCAGTTGACGGATCGCAGCCCCCTTTCCCATGCGACGGATCAGCAGGACTCGCCGCAACATGTGATCGCGGAGTCGGAAAGAACGCAAGTGAAAGCTGCCGGTGGGAAAACCGTGCTGACCGCACAACTCGGTCAACGCGTGGTGAAGTTGCCAGGGACTGGCCGAGACATAATGGAACGCGACTCCCTGGCGCGCCCACTGGCGGTAGCGCTCGGCCATCCCGTCGATCGTGCGGAACGGCCGCAGGAAGGTGTTGGCGAGCAGTTCCTTCCGATCGGTGACCGAACTGACTTTGATCGTATCGTCGATGTCCGAGATCACCGACCAACCGCTGCGCGCCACCAGGTAAACTCGCCCCTCCGATTCAGTCGACTGGCCCAGCGTTCCCACACGCACACTCAAGTAATCGTCGGACGCCGCGCCGCTGTCGCGCAGCATCTGCAACTCGCTCTCCCCGATCCGAATCACCCCGCGAAACTGCCCGTTGCGCCGACTTCTCTTGGGCAACAGGAATCGCCGATCTCCCAGACGAACGGTGACTCGATAGCCACGTTCGGTCTTGGCGACGAAATAGCGGACACGCTCGCGGAACAGATGGCTGTCCAACTCGGCTGGCGTCAACTGCATCACTTTGCGGAGCAGGCGCAGCAATAACCGCTTCTGCAGCGTCTCAGTCTCCGCCTCATACACGGCGCCTCGGATCACCACGCGCCAGGTCGCGGGACGATCCTGCGACGCGACGGTGGAAAAGACCACGACTTCGGGCCGCCGGTTCCGCTTGGGCCGAGGCGAGGCGACACGGACAGCTCCCTGCCGGTCGATTCGGCCCACCGCCGACTCCACACTCGAGTTGCTCACTTCCGACGATCTCACTCCAAGGAAACGATGTCCGACTCCATCACCGGTCAGCCTCGCCCCGACCGGTGGCGTGCTAGTCCCTGGGCATCCAACGTTTCAGAACTTCCAGCCTCTCCTTGGCATCGCCCAGAGAAAGCTGCTCGCCCGGCAGTTTCCCGAGGATCTGCTGGTAGACTCGAGTGCGCGTGTCGTCATCGATCAGTTGCCGGCTGTAGTAAAACGCGATTTCGGCCAGGATCGGCAGTGGATTGCCGGGCGCCGACGCGTAGTCGGCTGCCAAGCGTTCCACGCGAGCCTTCGCGTGTTCGGGTTTCAGTCCCGCCGGAAGGTCGGACATGATCAGACCATTGGCCGGATCATCGATCTTGGCAATGAGATCCTCGATCCACGAATTCACGGGGTCTCCGCCCTTGGCTCGTTCGGTCTGGACTTTGATATTCGAAAGCGACTTCAGCTTGACCACTCCCGCGTTCTTGTAGACGTCCACGATCGATGCCTTGGTGTTCGTTCGAACGACACCCGTACGACTGTTGCGGACCACGTCGACGTCGAAAATCATCAGCACGTCGACTCCCTGCTGAGCGGCTTTCCGCTTGAGGGTAGTGGGGCTGCCCGTCCCGAGGAAAATCACGCCCGCGGCAAACTGAGGCGGGCCGCCGGGAGCCGCCGGCGATCGCCGGGTATCCCTTCGACCGCGATTGTTGCCTCGGTTGCCGGCTGCCGCCGGACCATGCTGGTGGTCGTGACCGTCACCTTGAGCGCCACCGCCGGCGGGAGCCGCACCACCGGGAGCTCCGCCGCCACCAAACTGAGGCGCCCCCAATCCACCGTCGGCGTCCTCCATCTCTTCACCCTCACCTTCCGGGCCACCGAATCCGCCCGGGCCTCCCGGGCCCATGCCTCCGGCGCCCAGACCGGCGGGGCCCATCCCGGCAGGTCCTCCCGGTCCGCCCATCCCGCCGGGCCCCATGCCCATTCCACCGAGTCCGGCAGATGCCCCGCCACCGGCCGTACCGGCCGATTGAGCGTTCACGAACGGCGAAAGCTGTGTAAGGATGTCGCCGAATGAACCGCTGTCGACTCGTTCGACCAACACCTCGATCGTCCCACTTCCCAACTCACCGGCGAAGTCGGCCAGTTTCTTACCGCCCCCTCGTGCTCCCGTGCCACCACCGCCCATTCCCATCCCGGCTCCCATGTCGGCACCGGGGAAGCCGCCGCCGGGGCCGCCGGCACCGGGGAAACCACCGCCGTCGGCGCCCGGAAAGCCGCCACCGCCGCCACGACCGCGCCGAGAATTCCGAGCGGGCAGGTTCTGGGTCGAACCGATGGGATAGATCGAGCCGTTGTAGCTTCGAGGCGAAATCTTGATGTTGACCCCGATGGCCCAGCGAACGGCCAGCGTCGGACGTCGCAGCCCGCCGACCCAACCGTACTTGTTGAACAGATCACTTTCGTCATCGCTAAGAGCCAACGCGTACAAATACTGAAACGCCGCCCCTTCGCGCCCTTCGGCCATCGCCTGCTCGGCTTGCCCCATCAAGCCCTGGCTCCTGGGTTTGGCCTCGGCTTCTTGCTTCGAATTCCCCGAACCGGGGCCCGCATTTCCGGGAGCAGGTCCGCCGGGACCCTGTCCCGCTCCCAGTCCGGCGGGACCACCGGGGCCTCCTTCACCCGGATAGCCGCCCTCCTCTTCCATGCCGGGCGCCGACGCGCCGCCACTGGGATCGAAACCACCTTGGCCATAGGGATTCTCATCGCCGACCCCCGCCGGCGGACCACCCTGCCCGCTGACATCCTCACCGCCGTAGCCGCCATTCTCTTCTCCAAAGCCCTTGGGTGGACCGCCTTGGCCGCTGACATCCTCACCGCCGTAGCCGCCGTTCTCTTCTCCAAAGCCCTTGGGCGGACCACCTTGGCCGCTCATGTCGAGCCCGCCACCCGGACCGCCGGGGCCGCCACCAGGCCCTCCGGCCGGCCCCTGCCCGCCGGCACCAACCGGCCCGCGGCTATCGGCCTCTCCATGCGAATGATTGTGACCATCCGCGGCTGCGTTCTTGTCTTTGCCTCCGCTCGAAGAAGACTTCCCAGGAGAATCCTCGTCAGCAGACATGATGGTCGGGCCGCGTGAAGCCGCCTGTCCGTGTTGATGCGACTGGCCCCCGCCGCTCCCGCCCGTATTCCCACCGAATGCTGCCAGCGTGGGGCCACGCTGTTGCGGTTGGCTTTCCTTCGGGCTCGAGGACTCCTGACGGGGCGCCGAATCGCCGGATGGCGAAGAGCTCTTTTTCGACGGCGCCGACTGTTTGGGTTCCGACTGGTCGGTGGCTTGAGCCACTTCTTGCTTCTTACTGCCGAAGAAACCGCATCCCACGGTCGCCAAAGCCAAACAGCACACGGCCGTGCAGATGGTCCAGCAGGTCAGCGACTTTTTCATAACAGGGCTCCCATCAGACGTGGCTTCAGCGCAGGGGCGGCACTCGGTCCGCTCCTTTCCCACTTGATGATTATGCCAGAATCCGGGGAGCCTGTCGAGCAAGGGGGGCCGATTTGGCAAGTTGGGCAACGAGAGCCGTGGGCCGCGGTAGCACCCGACGGAGCCGATCAGGCCACCAGCGCCCCCAGCAGGCGGCCGCCGCCGCGAGCCGCATCGGAAACCGCGCCGAGCGCTCGCTCCCGTTCACTCACGCCGCTCTGCAGGACCAGCACCGCGGCGTGGCAACAGCGCTGGAATGCCTCGGTCAGCGGATCGTCCGGAGGCCCGGCCACAACCAGCACCAAGCGGTGGCGTCCCACCCGCTGCAACAAATCGGCGATCGCTGAGTGGATTCGCCGACTGTCTCCCAACCAACCGCGGCCGGTGGGTAGGACATCGAGCCGCTCCCGGACTCGAGGCCGAACCACCGAGTTCGCTGGTCGCCCCACCCCCAAATACTCCGTCAGCCCCGCCTCGGCCTGCAGCCCCAATTCGGCAGTGGCGTGCCTGCGGCGCACGTCGGCATCGATCAGCAGCACCGTTTCGTCCCGCAACTCGCTCAACTGCTCGGCCAACTCGATCAGGCGAACGGCCGCCGATCGGGAAGGATCCAACTGCGCACACAGCAGCGAAGCCGCCTGGCAGACCTGCAGCGAGCGTTGGACGCGGGCGGCCGCGACGCGCACGGGAGCAGCACCATCGTCACGGCTGGACCGCAGCGACTCCGCGGCTTGCACCATACGTTTTCCATCCTGCTGCTTCACCTCACCCCGCCCCTCCTCTTTCTCGACCTGTTCGTTCTCGTACCCTCGCCGCACGACACTCTCGTTCACCGCAACACGGAAACTCGATCGCTGCGTCTTCGAGTCCTATTGCCGGTACGCTGCCAGGGTGATCGGATCTTCGATCAACTGGGCTCGATGGGGACCGCCGGATTCGCCGCCCGGCTCGTGGCGATCGGCCTCGAGTTCGGTGACTTCCAGCATGTCCCGATCATCACGAGGAAGCTCGGGAATCGTACCAGGCGTCACCCACAGCGTTTCCAGCGGCAGCCAGTTGGTATGGCCACTTACGAATTCGGTGGCATCGCGGGCCAGCTCGTCCGGTGCCGGCGCGGCAGGAGAACCGTCCGTCATCGGGTGGGCCGGCTGGGGATCCGCCGTTAATGGCACCTCGGTCTCTTCTTGAAACGACTGCTCGAACGGATTCTCGGCCGCCGGGGCAGGCGGCAATGGAATTGCATCCGGCTCATCCCCGTTTGCCTCGCCAACCTGCTGGGCCCAGTGATCCATCATGGCCGATGCGTTCCATTCGGTGACCTCTTCGGTGGGCTCGTCTTTCGACGTCCGATCCGCTCGCCGGGGTAGTTCGACGATGACCGGGACCTCCTCACCGGTTTCCGATTCATCGTCGCAGTCGGACGCGTCCGCTGGAGAGGACTGCCACTGGCCGGTTTCGGGCATGCCGCTACTCCCGTCGGGCTCGTCCAAGGGGCCGAACTCGATCACCCCGGGTTCGGACTGCGCAGCCGTCTCTTGGGTGTTCCATGGGGCAGGGAGTTGCTGCAAGTCGGCCCATGCCTGTTGAACGTCTGCGGAACCGAGCGGCTCGGCCACGGGAGCCGCGCAGACTTTGCGCACCAGGGCGTGGTCGGCCAGTTGGTTGATAAGCCGAGGATTGCCGTCAGTGGCCATGGCGATTGCCGCCACCGCGTCGGGAAGAAAGAGCTGCTCCAAGGCGGCGCCGGCTCGCATCACCTGGTGAGCCAGATAGGGGCCGACTTCGTTGCGGTCCAGGGGTTGCAGATAGCAACGAGCCGCCAGACGCTGGCTCAGACTTTCCAAACGAGGACTCGCCAAGCGCTCCTCCAGGTACCCATCGGCTGCCAGAATCAGCCGCACGCGGGGACGCCCTTGATGGTCGAGGTTGGTCAACAGGCGAAGCTCCTCGATCAACCGAGCCGACATCAGATGCGCTTCGTCCACGACCAGCAGAATGCCGTCCGTGGGAATTTCGGGGTGCGTGAGTGCATCGGTCACCGCCAGACGCAGTTGGCCTTCGTCCAGGCCCCGACTGGGCAACCGCATCTCGTGCAACATCGCCTGGTAGAGGTCGCGGCGCCGAGCCAGAGCCATCGAGCCGAGCGACACGACGGAAAACCGCTGACGAAAACTCTCAGCCAGCAGACGGCA
>JALSIV010000391.1 GCA_026989685.1 Pirellulaceae bacterium
CAGGGTGCGGATCAGATCGGCCAGCAGTTTTTCGCTTTGCGGCAAATGATAGGGCGCAAAAGCGATGGCCAGATGTCGGTTCGGTGCGAGTTCGGCCAGCCATTTCATCGAATCGGGGGACTCGATCAACGCGTGCCCGTGGTTTTCGATGGCGATGGCGACGCCGGTGGATGCGGCTATTTCCAGGTGAGGCTTCATTTGTTCGACGAACTTGGCTACTGCCGATTTGAGCTCGCTCCCCTCGAGTCCTCGAGGGCCTCGACTACCCGTGACAATCGTGTGGCATCCCAGCCGCTGAGCCAGCCGCATTTCGTCTTGCAGGCCGAAAGGGCCGAGTTTGTACTGGGTGAGGCATCCGAGCGCGATGCGGTGTTGCTCGAGAAGCGAAGCAAAGGCGGTTTCTCCCATCGCCTCGAGTTGCTCGCGCTGGTTGCCGTGAACTCTGGGCCACACGTCGATGGCGGTGGCTCCGGTCTTGCGCACTTCCGGCAAGATCGTCTTGAGGTCGGTGTAGCCGTAGAGACAGGACCCGAGCAGATAGCGAGGACGCCAGCGCCGAGCCGCCGGTTCGTCGGCCGTCGTCATGCGAACCGTCGCAGCGAGCGCGGCAGCCAATGCCTGGCGGCGCGAGGGATGGTATGCCCGGACCAGTTTTCGGAGCGGCGACATGACAGTGGCACCCCGTACGGTCGAGTTGCTGGAATTGTCCGGGCTGCGAGAACTCGAGCTGTGTTTCGTCACGACCGTAGCTCCTACGGGCCTGCGTTCAGCCTCTGTGCGGGAAAATGGTCAAAATAGTGGAGGTGGTTCTAATCGGTGTGGGTGTGCAAGTTGCACTTTACGGTACGAGCCTCGCGATCTCGGGAAGAAAAACCGGCAAATTCGTTGCAATCGAAGTGTTTGTCGATTATAGTCGCCAGTCCGAAGACTGGCAGTCTTAGAGGCTGTCACAAAACTCCAGGCCGCAAGCAACATGCCCGAGGCCGGAAAGCGGTGCGGCGGGTTTTGTTACAGGCTCTTATACTGGTTATCGAACTGCATGGATGCTGAACGATTTTCGTGTCTTGTCATGGCTTCGCCGGAGAATCCAATGATATCATACCGCAGCTTGGTTCGGATGGGGCAAGTGGGATTGCTGGTGGTCGTTGCCTGCTGCGGCATCTGCAACGGCGCGATTACGTGGAACATCGAATTCGAAGATGTTACCAACAACACCAATGTGGGGTTCGATGATCCGGTGCTCGGCGCGGTACGGCGCAACACGTTCTTGTCCGTTTTCGGCTATCTCAACACGATCCTCGACGAGAACGGGACGGCCGATATCCTCGTCCGATCGTCGCAAACCGACGGAAGCGGATTCCTTGCCTCAGCAGGCCCGTATTTCTGGAACAGCCCCAACGGATTTCAGAACGGCTTCGTGTTCGACCATGCGACAACGGGAAGCGATCCCAGTGGTTCGGTGCCCGATGCCACCGTTCGGTTCGACTTTGGTTATACGTGGAACTCGGAGACCGACGATCCAACGGGAAGCGAGTACGATCTCGTGAGTGTAGCACTGCATGAGATCGGTCATACGCTCGGTTTCTTGAGTTTGGTCGATGCAAATGGCAAGAGCGTTATCAGCGGAACCGACCCCGGCGTGTTTTCGGTGTACGATTCGTTTCTTGAACGGGGTGACGGTACGAAACTCTTCGGTGCCGGCGGGGACTATCTGGGGACGCCCGCCGATCTGACGAGCAACGACGTTTTTTTCGGGGGCCCCAATGCGAAGGCGGCGAACGGCGGCTCGAGCGTGAAAGTCTATGCTCCAGGTGCGTTTGCGCAGGGGAGCAGCATTTCACACATCCAGCTCGGCATCGGCGAAGTGATGCAATACAGCATCGGGAAGGGGGTCAAGCGCCGGACGCTTCTCGACCAGGAAATCGGTATCTTGGCTGACATCGGATGGACGATCGCCGGTTCCAACGCGCCGATTCCCGAACCGGCCAGCGTGGCGGTTTGGTCCGTCCTCGTGTTGGCGGGCATGGTGCTCCAACGCCGTCGAGCGGAACGGCAGCGCCGATCGGAATCGGAACGCTGCGGCTGACGCCTCCCCGGGCCGATTCAGCGCGCCGTCGGCAAGTATTCGGACGTGGCCGTGTTCCGAAGTTGGCGTTCCATTTCTCGTGACCACTGAAGCAGTCGCAGATCCCCGGTCGCGATGGCTCGGTCACGGATGCGGTCGAGCTGGGCTGTTCGGTGCCTCAAGTCGTATTCCGGCAGGGACTCGGGGAATCGCCCCTGAGCATAGTGCCGCCCGATAGGCGTCTGCAGGTGTCGTCCAGGCGGTGAATGCTGGTCCTCCGGCGGCCTGCGGGAGAACGCTGCCAGCGGGTGCCGGTGAGCTGCGTAGGCGGGTCGTTGCCGATGGTGCGCAAAGGACGCCAATTGCGCTCGGGCCCGTTGTCGCCAACCTGGGTTGTTCCGAGGGCCGGAGATCGGTGACCGGCCGGTGCCGCGGTTGTAGACGATCGCCTGCCGGACTTCACGGTGCGAGTGGGACGCTCCGGGTGCGGGGCCGTCGGCGAAGGCCGGAAAACCGAGAGCGATGAGAGAAAAGAGGAAAGGGAGGCGAGTTTTCATGGCGACGGCTTCCTTCAGGCATGGGGCGATGGGTGATTGGGCAGGCGTACCCCTTTGAGCATGTCGGCGTCAAGACGAAAAAATAGTCTTTTCTTGCTTTTCTCGGCGTTGCGCGTTGACGTTCATTGGACGAGCGGGTACAAGCACCCTCATGAATCCCGGTACCAAATTACTTGGTTTATCGGCAATCGGCCGCCTGTTGCTGCTGATTGTTTGCGCCGTGGTCGGCGCTTCGGCGGGAAAAGGTGTCCGGGCGCAGGGGAGCCCCGTCGGGTGGCCGCAACTGGAGAGTCGATTGCTCGAGTCGCTCAGCGGTGGGCTCGAGGACGCGGCCACTTGGCGACTGGTCGGGCGGATGCGTCGAATGCGGGGAGAGATCCAAGGGGCATGGGATGCACTGCAAAGGTCGCTGGTCGTAGATCCTCAGCGAGCCTCGACCCACTTCGAGATGGGGCTGGTGCTGCTGGAGATGAAGCGATCGACCGAAGCCGCTCTTGCCTTCGAGCGTACGATCGAGCTGGCGCCCGAAAGCGAGTATGCTTGGCAGGCCGGTCGCCTTCTGGTCGAGATCAAGCAGGAGAGGTCCGTCATTCCGGCCGCCTTCGAATTCGAGCCGAATCGGGTCGACAGCGTGCCCGTTCCAGAGTCGTCCGATCCGAGCCGTTCGCACTACGGGCTGCGGTTGGAAACCGGGGCCGTGTACAACAGCAATGTCTCCCTGGCCCCGCTGAGTCGTTTGGCGACGGGTGTTGGGAGCGCGAGTCCGCAGGCCGTGTTTTCGTCGGACCTGGACGTCCCCTTTTGGGAGCACGGCGTGTGGCGAGTCGGTGGCGCATTCGACGTCGATCTCACTTGGAATGATGCGGGGCAGCGAGCATACGATTTGCAGAGTTTGCGGCCGGCTCTCAGTCTGGAGCGAGTCCGGTTCGATGCGCACGGTGATTTGGTAGGCATTTGGCGAACGCAATACGACTTCTCCTATGATGCCTTCGCGCTCGAGACGTTCGGTCGCCGCCATGGCGTGACGACCTCCCGACACTGGCTGTGGGCCGGCGGAGAGCAGGCCGTTCTCAGTTATCGCATTGACTATTCCGATTTCGCCGACGATGGAGTCGACTCTTCTGTAACTTCCTTCGATGGCTGGACGCACACGATCGGTCTGCTTTTTTCCTGGGTGCCCTCGTGGGGGCTATCGGATCGCACGGACTTGGGGATCGACTTGCAGGTGGCTCCTTTGGAGGGTGGTTTGTACTCTTATTGCGGGGTCTATGTCTATGCGGCCACGGAATCCCCTTTTGTGGGTGGTTCGTGGTGGGATTTGCAGCTTGGCTGGGGGTATCGGGCGTATTACCGCTCGGCGTGGTCGCAGGATGAGGTGATTTATCGTGCGGCGGCCGAGTTGGTTGTGCCGCTGGCGGAGCACTGGAGGTGTTCGTCCTTTGTTTCTTACGACCGGTTCGGATCGCAGATCGACGCGTTTCGCACGGGCCGCTTGCTGGCAGGTGTCGCTTTGGTTTACGAGCGGTAATGGGGGTCGCTCGTTATCGGTACAAAGTGGTTGAAATGGTCGGCCGATTATGGTTAAATGGTGCCGCAGCGGGCGTAGGGGGTCGAGTTTGAGGCAGTCAATTTGGCGTCTGTCTTGGTTCGATCGCCGGTCTGGAGCCAATGATCTCGGGAAGCCAACGCAATGACCAAGAGAAAAAGACTGTTCGTCGAGTCCTTGGAGGATCGTCGTGTGCTGTCGGTGGTGCCGGTTGGAGGCGACGGGAATCCCTTGCCGAGCTTCGATCCCCAGCAGGCGGGCGAGGAGATGGCCGGCTTTTACCGAGAGCTGGGTGTTGCACGGGGCTCTGCTGGAACGATCATCATGCCGATGGTGGCTGCCCAGGATGTCGTCTCGGTCGATGTCGAGCCGGAAGTTCCTCAGCGGCCGATGCCCATCGAAGCCCGGCAGTTCATTGCCGTGTTGCGTCCGGTGCCCAAGCCACCCGCTGAGAGTGGCAACGGAGAGCAGATGGACGGTGCGAATCAGGGCGAAGGGGAACCGACTCGCATACCGGAGTGGGTGCGGGGCGGCATGGCGAGGTTCTTTCTTGCTCGCGACGATGCGGCGCTGCGTTATCGCGTCCGTGTGCCGAACCTGGCTGGAGTCGACTCGGCGGCCGTCCACTTGGGCAAACCCGGTTCGGGAGGTCCGGCGGTGGCCACGCTGTTCGACCTGAATGTGGGAGAGCTGGATGGGATCGCCGTCCGGGGCCAACTGACGGACGACGATATCTCGCCGGTGGAAGAACTCGGGTTCGACGGTACGGTGGCGTCGTTGGTGCAGGCCATGCGGGACGGCGAGGCGTATGTCGAAGTCGACTCGGCGGATCTGGACGGCGCGCTGCGAGGTGCCGTCCGACCGCTCGGCTGGCGGCCTTGGCACAATCCGCTCAATCGCATGGATGTGACGGGCGACAAGATTGTGACACCTCAAGATGCACTAGCGGTCGTGGAAGATCTCAACGAAAAGGGTGCTCGCCTGGTCGAACCGCCGATGCCTGATGAGCCTCCGGTGGAGTGGATGTATACCGACGTGACGGGTGACAACGTTGTGTCGCCTCGGGACGCCCTCGAGCTCATCCAGTTCCTTACCGACCGAGCGGGCGATCTGGTCGACGGGAATGGAAATGTGGTTCTGCCGGAGACGATCAGTGAGACGGTGGAAGAGCTGATGGGCGTGTTGGAGATCGATCCGGCCGATTGGCCGGACGTCGATTATGGCCAGGTGCTCGACAACATCATGAACGACCAGTCCGGGGAAGTGGAATCGCTGCTCGATCGCCTGGCAGAGGATTTGCAGAACGAGTACGAGCGGCGCTATGCCGAGTGGACGGGAACCGACCCGTCGTCGTTCGATATGCCGGAGATCGACTGGGAGCAGATGTACGCCGAATTCCGTGACCAGATGGAAGACCCCATGCCGCCGATCGAGGACATGGAAGGGATGATGGAGGGTTGGCGGGACCAGATTGGTTCGTGGTTCGGTCGAATGGCCTAGCGCGGTCGTCGCCCGCCAGGCTGAAGGCGGGAGTCGGGAGGCTGTAGGGGTGGTGGTGACAACCGAAAGCCAGTGCAGGATGCGCGTACAGCGCGCAGAGGTTACGAAGTAAGACTCGAACCGAGGCCTGGGAGGTCTGTCGTCTTTGCCCGGTGGGGGTGGATTGGGTATCCATCTTCGCGGTCGTCCTCCGGCCGTGTGGAAGATGGAGCGGTGCGCCGGTGATTCACCGTGCGGAGCCCGGCGTTACCGCATCGGATGCCCGGTCGTGTGTGCTTGAAGGGCAAGGTGTCCCATCGGCCGCTTCGCCGGGCTCGGGGAGCAGGCGGGCGTCCGCCTGGCGGGACACAGGATTGCCGAGAATTGGAGAACTGGCATGAGTCGATTGGCGTGGATGCTGTTGGCGGTGGGGAGTATCCTCTCTTGCGGATTTGTTGCGTGTGCGGCCGACAGAGAACGAGACGCAACGTCGCGCCGGGGGGGTGCGAAGGCCGACTGGCCCCAGTGGCGAGGCCCGCGGCGCGATGATATTTCCGGCGAAACGGGGTTGCTGAAGAAATGGCCTGACAGGGGGCCGGTGCGCCGGTGGCTGGTCGAAGATCTGGGCAAAGGGTACTCCGGTCCGGCGATTGCCGAAGGCCGACTGTACATCATGGGAACGGATGGCCAGTTCAAGAACGAATTGCTGTTTTGTTTCAATGCGGAAACCGGCCGAAAACTGTGGAGTGTTCCCATCGGTGAGATGCTCCAAAACCGCTGGGGGGATGGGCCCCGCGCCACGCCGACGATCGACGGGGACCGCGTCTACACCCTGGGTGGGCAAGGCGTGCTGCTGTGTGTCGATGCCGCGAGCGGGAAGACGATTTGGAAGAAGCACCTTGTCGAGGACTTCGGAGGTCGTCGGCCCAACTGGGGGTATACCGAATCGGTGCTGATCGATGGAGAGCAGCTCGTTTGTTCACCGGGCGCCGGAGATGCCGCAGTCGTTGCTTTGAACAAGCATACGGGGGCGACGATCTGGAGTTGCGGCGAGATGGAAAAGGCCGTCCACTATTCGTCGATCATTCGCATCGAATCGCCGCCCACCTATGTCAAGTTGACGGTCTCGGAAGTCGTCGGTCTGGACACGCAAACGGGTGATGTGCGTTGGCGAGTCGAGTTTCCTGGTCGCACGGCCGTGATACCGACTCCCGTCTACGGCGATGGCCATATTTTCGTGACCGCCGGCTACGGTGCCGGGTGCAAGTTGATCCGAGTCGAGGGTGGTCGGGCGAAAGAGGTTTACGCCAACAAGAACATGAAGAACCATCACGGTGGTGTGCTGTTATTGGACGGCCGCATCTATGGCTACTCCGACGGGGGCGGATGGATGTGTCTGGATTTGCAGAGCGGCGACATCGTGTGGAAGGAGAGAAAGGCGTTGCCGAAAGGAGCGGTCACGTATGCCGATGGACGTCTCTACTGCCTGGGAGAGAGGCGGGGGACGGTGGTGCTGGCGGGCGCCAGTCCCGACGGCTGGAAGGAGTTCGGCCGGTTCGTACTCGAACCGCAGTCGAAAATTCGCAGCCCCAGCGGCCGCATCTGGACGCATCCGGTGGTGAGCAACGGCAAACTCTATCTGCGCGACCAGGAGTATCTCTATTGCTACGACGTCGCGGCGCCATGACGCGGTGACGGGGGCGAACGCCGAGATGAGGCCACCGGCAACTTCTGCCGGTTTCTCCGGTTTTCTGCTCGACTTTTGTGCCGGTTTTGACGATGAACCCTAGGCGCCGGGTGGGGTCTTGGGCTGGCAAGTCCCTTTATCCACCGTGCAGGTGCCATTTGCGCACTAGGATTGGATTGCGGCAGCGAGCCGTCATCTCGAGTCGTCGATGGGCCAGGATCAAAGCGAGCCGGAATCATGGGACGAAAAGAAGCGATCGCCAAACTGAGAGACGTGTTGTTGCGGCGGCGCGAGGCGATTCGCCTGGCGCTGCAGGGAGACCTGAGTCTGCTGCAGGAATTGCGCGAGCAGAGCAAAGGGGATCTGCTCGATGCGGCTCTCGACTCGGCTCAAGATGAACTCAGTTCTCAGCTTGCGGAAGTGCAGAGTCGCGAGTTGGCTCAGATCGAGCGGGCCCTTGAGCGGATGAAGAACGGAACTTACGGGATCTGCGAGGTGACAGGGAAGCCGATTCCGCTGGCTCGTTTGCAGGCCTTGCCCTACGCGACCACCTGCATCGAAGCCCAACGAGAAATGGAAAAAAGGCGGCGCAATCCGGAACAGCAGGCCGACTGGGGGCGTTTAATGCAAACGACCGACCCGGATCGGGAGCCGGTGATTAGCGACCTCGAGTTGGACACGCTTTAGAGCTTGTAACAAGACCTGCCGTGCCGCTTCTAGCCTGGGTGACGTTACTTGCGGCCTGGAGTTTTGTGACAAACTCTTAAAGCCTGTAACAAACCCGCCGCGCCGCGTTCCGGCGTCGGGCGTGTTGCTTGCAGCACGGAGTTTTGTGACAAACTCTGAGAGTTCGGCAAAGCGGGCTGTTCCCGCAGGGGATGATGAGCTTGCCAGGGGGGAAACGCTTCATGCAGCGCTATTGCAGCCGTTGGTTTTGGGCCGTGGGGATGATCGTGGCTCTGGGCGCTTCCCCGCTTTCTGCCCAGGACGTTTTTCCAACTCCCTCTCTGGAAGCACGCACCGCCGAATTCGAAGCGATCCAGCAAGAGGCCGAGTGGGTGGAGCGGCTGAACCGGCAACTCAAGCGCGTCGCTCGATTCGTGCGCCCGACGGTGGTGCACATCGAAGCTCACAAACTGGACGGGCGACGCACGATTGACGAAGCCGGTTCGGGCACGGTCGTCGACATCGACGGCCGACGGTACGTGCTGACGAACCGCCACGTCATCAAGAACGCGCCGGTGGAGCAGATCAAGCTGAGATTGGCGGACGGCCGTGTCTTCCATCCTCAATCGGCCTGGGAGGATCGCGGTACCGATGTGGCCGTATTGCGGCTTCCCACCAACACCCCCTTGGCGGCACGATTGGGCGATAGCGATTCGGTTGAAGTCGGGGACCTGGTATTGGCGGTGGGAAGCCCGTTCGGACTCAGTCATTCCATCACGATGGGGATCATCAGCGCCAAGGGTCGCCGCGATTTGAAACTCGGCACCGAAGGGGTTCAATACCAGAATTTCTTTCAGACAGATGCCGCCATCAATCCGGGAAACAGTGGAGGGCCGCTGGTCAACTTGCGCGGCGAGGTGATCGGGGTCAACACGGCAATCGCCAGCAACTCGGGCGGCAACGACGGCATCGGTTTTTCCATTCCCATCAACATCGCGATCGACATTGCCCGCCAGTTGGTACACACCGGCTCGGTGACTCGAGCCTTTCTTGGCGTGCGATTGGACCACCAGTATGACGAAGCCATGTCTCGCCGGTATGGTCTTCCCAGGCACGTGGGGGCTCGCATCAGTCGCATCGAGCCCGGATCGGCGGCGTCCCGTTCCGACTTGCAGGTGGGAGACATCATCATCCGCTACGATGGCATCACCATCGAGGACGACAAGCACCTGGTGAATCAGGTCAAGTTGACTCCTTTGGGCAAGCGAGTCGAGATCGTCGTGTTGCGCGACCGGCAGCCCGTGACGGTTCGCGTACAGATGGGAACGCCTCACGGTTCGGCCGAGCCGGTGGTCACGCCGAGTTCGACATCGGAAGAAGCGTCGCGATAGTGCGGCCGCGCGGATTCAACTGGCCGCTCGCTGCAGTCCGCTGACCACCATGCGTTCGACGGCATCGACATCGGTTTGCATGGCGACTTCGACCAGGGGTTCGTGGCGCGTTTGCCGGTGAGGCCGTCGATCGAATACGGTTTGCCCCGTGGTGAGTTCTCCGGCCACTTCCACGTCGACCGGCCACGCTTCCTTGGTGAACAGATCGGGTGCGAGTGCAGCGATGGTGGCGACCACCGCGTCCAGGTAAGCGTGCTCCAGCCCCAAGTGCTGGTGGTAGCTGCGGAACAGGTATGGCGTGATTCGCCTTAAGAAGGTACCG
>JALSIV010000392.1 GCA_026989685.1 Pirellulaceae bacterium
CTTGCGGCCTGGTCCGGCGGTGTGGCAGAGAGTGAGCGGGTGGCTCGGCCTGGCGATCTGGCGGAAAGTGCCCACCAGCCCAACAATCCGCAGAGCAACAGCAACGTTGCCAGCACTGCCGGTCGCCGGCCGTTGTGGCGCTGGCCGAATGCGCGCAGCCGGGTTCGGATGACAGGTCGTGAAGCGACGATCGGCCGGCCGTCCAGGTAGGCTTCGATGTCGTCGGCCAACGCGCCGGCCGAATCGTAGCGCCGCTCACGATCTTTCTCCAGGGCTTTGGCAACGATCCAGTCCAATTCACCTCGGAGAGCTGACCGTAGCCGCTTGGGGTCGGTTCCTCGTGCTGCCGCGACGTCGCTCATCGCCTGGTCCTGTTCACGGACTCGGCGCGAGGGAGGCGGCGTGACTTCGGTGCGTATTCGCCGACAGATCTCGTCATATGCGGCACCGCGCAGCGTCTTGGATTCCAGGGGAGTACTTCCGGTTAGCAATTCGAACAGCACCACGCCCAACGAGTAGATATCGGTTCGCTCATCGAGTTCCAATTCTTCCAGCACAGCCTGTTCGGGACTCATGTACTGCGGTGTACCGATGAGCTGGCCCGAGCGGGTGAACAGGGATCCGGCGGTGTGCGGCTGTGATACCGCCTTGGCCACGCCGAAGTCGATGACCTTGGGGAACGGTTCGCCGTCATGTTCCGTTACCAGGATATTAGGAGGTTTGATGTCGCGGTGGATGATATTTCGCTTATGGGCATGATGGATGGCCCGGCAGATCTTGACAAACAGCCGCAGGCGTTCGCGAATCGACAGCCGGTGTTCATCGCAGTAGCGGGTTAGCGGTACACCGTCGACCAGTTCCATGACGAAATAAGGCCGGCCCGATTCCGTCTTGCCGCCGCTGAAAAGCTTGGCGATGTGCGGATGGTCGAGTGATGCGAGAAGTTGTCGCTCCTGTTCGAACCGAGCGATCACTTCCCTGGTGTCCATTCCCGGTTTGACGATTTTGAGCGCTACGCGCCTCCGCACGAGACGGGTTTGTTCGGCGGCGTAGACGATCCCGAATCCGCCCTCCCCGATTTCCTCGACCAATTCGAACTCGCCGATTACGTCCCCCGGGCCTTCCAGGGCCACGGTTGAATCATGCTCCCACTGCACGATGGTTGGCGGGTCGACGAAGAAATTGCCCAGGTTGTTGTAGACTTCAAGCAGCTTGTCGACTTGTGATCGCAATTCGCTGTCACTACTACAGCGGCTTCTCAGAAACGTCTCCCGCTCCTGAGGAGATTCGAGTTCCCGGGCTTCTTCGAAAATCTCCAGTGCCGACTTGCTTGGTATCGCCATCATGCCGCCGACGCCTCCCAGATTGCATTGGCCCATCGAACCAGATGGGATGGTGCCTCCCGAAAACCCAGTGCGTCCTTTCCGCTGCCGGAGTGCCAGATTAGCAGAAAGATCAGGCATTGTATCGCACGATCGGCGGGTGCTTGCCTCCCTGGGCAGGGGATCGCAAGTAGTCTCGCCAGGGAAAGGTTGACCGCTATTTCTCGTTGGGATCGAGGAACACACGCAGCAGCGTGCGAGCCGTCTGCCACCGGCGTTTCGCGGTTCTGGGGGAGATTCCCAGCACTTGGGCCGCTTGTTCGATGGTGAGACCGGCGAAAAACCGGAGTTCGACCAGGGCGAGGGCCTGGGGGTCGGCTTCTTCGAGCCGTTGGAATGCCTCGTCCAGTTCGAGGAACTCCCAGTGCCGGTTGGAATCGACGGGATCGGCTACTGTGAGCGGGACGCGAGTCATGCCGCCACCGTGAATCTCGGCCCGTTTGCGTCTAGCGGCATCAACCAGAATCTGCCGCATGGCGCGCGCCGCCGCGCCGAAGAAATGGCCTCGCGAGTTCCACGAAGTGCTCTCTCCGTCGCGTTTGGTGAGTCGAAGAAAGGCATCGTGAACCAAGGCGGTCGGTTGAAGCGTTTGTCCTGGTTTCTCGCGATCCAGGTAGGCCTTGGCCAGTTGGCGCAGCTCGCCGTACACCAGCGGCAACAGCTCCTCCGACGCGCTTGGGTCGCCCGCGTCGATACGCATCAGGATTTGTGTTACCTCGGTCATCTTCGCATCTTCGGCTGCCGCGTCCACAATGCCCACTGCATACCACATTGAATAGAGACCGGTCCCGTTTCCAGAGAAACTGCGGGATTTTTCTGGTGTTTTTCGGCCGTTCTCCCCGATTTTCGGCAATACCGATCGAAATCACCCGATTGCCTGACGCGGGCTGCGCACGCAAGGCTGGAGGCGGGAGACCGGAGGCTGTAGGTGTGGTGGTGACTACCGAAAGCCAGTGCGACATGTGCACAGGGCGCGTAGACGTTACCAAGGAAGACTCGAAGCATTGTGCACGCATGTCGCACCATCCCCCCCAGCCTACGTTTCGGGGGATGCGGTGGACGCTCGCGTCTGGTCGCGTCAGGCCTTCTTTGTCCGTGCCGATTGTGAATCGGTGGCCCTTGGCGAGCCTCTTTTGCGCACTGGTTCTTGGCGGCGAAAGGCGAACAGCGTCACGGGCGATCGGCGTACGATCGCTACCGGCATGGAACTGCAAGGATGCCGGCCGACATTGCATGGATGGTCCACTTTTCCAGTGCGATTTCTGAACGACGATGGGAGACAGATCGATGACTCGAAAATGTCTACTGGCAGTGTTGGTGCTGGCCACCGTATCGGCAAACGTTGAGGCTGGGCAGCCGAGGTTCGGCGTTGACGGAGACTTCATTGGCTCGCCTTTCGGCGGCGGCTTGCAGGCCTATCGAATCGACGAAGTCTATTGGGGTTCAGTGGCACGCGCGGCGGGTCTGGAACGGGGTGACATCATTGCCTACATCGATACGTACGGATTTCGCAGTGAGGCCGCCTTTGATTGGATCATGGGGCAAGTTGGCCGGACCGCGCAAGTGGGAATCATCAATGTCCGCACCGGCAGACTGGAGTGGATCACCTGCCGGTTCAATCACCAGCCTCATCGCGGTGAGCGGCGTCCACCGGGCGTTGTCTTCGTCAACTTCGGTTTCGTGGGTGTGGTTACGATCTACAACCGCACGGCGAACAACATCCACTTCCAGGTCCGCGTCAAGCAAGAGGGCGCAGACGATTGGGGAGAGTGGCGATCGTATACGCTTCGTTTTCCTAATGGCGGTTACCAGTGGCTCTCGTTTCGGCAAGCCGACAAGATCAAGATCCGCTTCGACTGTGTGGGAGGAGATGGTCGGACAACGTGGAAGACATACGACCTGCCCTTTCAAGAGCATTCGGGTAATGCGGCACTCGGCCGATGGAGTGGCACACCGTACCACTTTCGCTACGCAGGGAATTCCTTAGACCTCTACACGGGAACTGGAGGGCGACCGTAGAGAAGAGAGCGTGATTGGCTCGTTCGGTTTGGCGGAGAGCGAAATCGGGCGGGCCCATCTCTCTCACGGGGAAAGTGTGTCGTATTGCGTTTTCTCTCAGGCACAGGGGGCTACGAAACACGAACTGTTCATTGATGGTTCGGGCGGACGCTTGGATCTTGGCAAAGGAGTTCGAATAATGCCTGGGGAGAATGACTTTATCGATGACCCTGGCACTGGGAACGATGTTGCTTGCCGCGGCCGATGCCCGGTCCGAGTTGCGGTGGGGCGCCAGTGGCGGAAGTCTGGCCTGGTCGTACGGGTGCGCCATCGGATCAAAGTAGCGACGGCCGAGTCACCGGGGGGGAAACCGCGGACATTGCAGTTCGATTCGCAAGTCTGTTCCCATCGGCTTCCCTTGCGGATCAACCGCGTTTCCCGACGTGAGTTGTTGGCCGCGGTGCGGCGTCTGGGAGCCGGCGATTCCTTCGAGACTACTCGGTCGAATGGATGGCTTCCGGCATTTTCATTCTCGCCAGTTTCAACACGGTCGGATGATTGACTTTCAGAATGCCGATCTGGTTGTCGTTTTGGGCTGTCACGTAGAGGTAGCCGTTGCGGTAGACCAAATCGTGAGCGTTGTCGAACCTCGCTGTTTTTCCCAGCATCAGTCGGCGCGTAGGAAACAGCCGTCCATTGCGGTACTGGGCGACGGAGACAGGGCGAGTGGGGCGGCTGATATCGATCGCCTCCACGGCTTCGCCGCCTGCCACGAATAAGACCCGGCCAACTGCGACCATCCCGTTGGCGCCGATATCGGCAACCGGCATGGTTGCCCTCAGAACCGGGCGACGCGGATTGGCCAATTCCACAATGCCCACGCGATCTCGGACGAATGCCCCGATTCCCGCGAAATCGCCGGCTACCGCCACGCGGTTGGCTCCGCCAAGATGCTGGTGCAGTTTGCCACGGTCGGAGATGGTCCCCTCCTCTTTCCATTGGGATATCGGGAGCAACCGATGGGTGGTCGGATCGGCGACTTGGTAGATGCGAGCATACACCGGACCCTGGTGGGCCGCGTTGACGACGATGATGCGGTCTCCCACGACGGCAAGGTCGTGGGGACTCTGCAGATTGCCCCGAGTTCGCGTGTCGAGCGCTCCGATCAGGCGGGGGCGATCGGGGTGCCGGACATCGAACACGCCAATAAAGCCACTTTTGTTCGCTGTCAGCAGGAAACCTCCGCGAAGTGCCATCCCGTTGATGCGATCGATCCGCGGTCGATCTGAAATGTGGCTCACGATCACCGGTCGCCGCGGATCGCTGATGTCGACAGCGAGCAAGTCGCGAGCTCCGACAAGTAGTGTCTTTCCCATGGGGAGCACGGTTTCGGCGTCCTCGAGCGCTTCGAGACCGCTGAGACTGGAGAGGAGTGAGGGACCAGTGGCATCCGACACATCAATGACCGCCAGCGACCCTCCTTTGCCAGGCACAAATGCCAGATCCCCCTGTAGCTCGATGTCGTGAGGTCGGTTGAGGGCGACATCATCGTGCAGCAGCCCCACCAGCGTAAACGGGCTGTCGGCGCGCACAGTGACGCACCACAGCCCCACAAGAACAACAATCCCCAACGACTTCATCAGTGCTCCTCATGCGATTCAGGATTGGACTACCTCACGATAGCAGATGGGATCACTTGATATCGTTGTCGAGCATGACCATCGCAACGTGGAGGCCTTCGACGTACCGCCACCGTAGGCAACTGTGGAAGAGCCGAGTTTTCGCTAGAATTCGAAGGATGGCACGCTCACCAAGGAACACCTCCCGTCGGCTTTCGGCCAGGACCTTTGCAAACGCGAGGCGGCCCATCGCGCTCGCCACGGCCTGTTGTCTGGCAATATTGCCGGTGATCGCTGTGGCAGGGCGGCCAGAGCTCGACTTGAGGAAGGGTGCGCGACCGGCTCGATTGGACAACCTACCGAGAAGTCCCCATCCGGGTCTACGGATTCAAGCCCGTTCCTATCCGGAGTATTCGGCGACCGAATGGCAATTGCGACTGTGGCATACTCCTGACGTCCCTGATCGCCTCTTTGAGAATCTCGCGTCGGCCGATTTCGACGTTCGATTCTCCGACGGTCAGAAGGTCGTGCTGCACTGGGGGCGGGGCAGCCGGGCAGCCGGCTCCGACTTCGAACCCGAGCGAACGGTATTGAAACCGGGCGCCGCAGTGAAACTCGAGTCGTATGGCGGGCGTTCCTCGGACGGCGTGCTGCCCTACTTCAACCTGTCCGGTGGAGATCGTGGTGTCATCGTCGCGATTGGGTGGTCGGGAGACTGGCACGCTTCGTTTTCGTCGACGACCGACGGCGTGCGTATCACAGCCGGACTTCGCTGGATGCGCTTTCGGCTCGGTCCCGGCGAGACGGTTCGTCTTCCGTCGGTACTGGTGATGACCTACACGGGTACGTGGATCGATGGTCAGAACCAATTCCGCCGACTGATGCTGAATCATTTCGCGCCGCGCCATCATCCACCGATGAGACTGATGCCGGTGGCGGCGAGCGTGCATGGAGAGTTCGGATTTCACGAAACCACCGAGTCGAAATTGGTGTCATTTTGTCGGCGGGTCGGGACATTGCGAGCGGGTATCGACACGGTGTGGCTCGATGCTGGCTGGAACGAAGGGGGGTTTCCTGGCGGGCAAGGAAACCTGGCCCCCGATCGGCAGCGGTTCCCGAACGGACTGCGTGTCGTCGGCCGCGCCGCTCATCGATCCGGATTGCGATTTCTGGCGTGGTTTGAGCCGGAGCGGGTGATGCAAGGCACGTGGATGCAACGTCACCATCCCGATTGGCTGCTCCGCCCCAGCCGTCTGCCACCGACTCTGAAGTACATGGAAAGTGACGGCTTCCTGTTGCTGGACCTCGGCAATCCGCAGGCTCGACAGTTCGTGGTGGACTATCTATCTCGGCAGATCCGCGAGTGTCGTCTCTCCATCGTGCGTTTGGACTTCAATATCTATCCGTCGTTTTACTGGGAGAACAACGCAGGGCACGATGAGATCGGTTTGCGAGAGGTCCGTTATGTAGACGGTCTTTATCGCATGCTCGATGAGTTGCAACGCCGGCATCCGCAGATGATCCTCGACAATTGCGCCAGTGGCGGGCGGCGGCTGGATTTCGAGATGATGCGACGATGCGTCGCTCTGTGGCGCAGCGATAGCTGTTGGGACGATCCGGACTACCCACGCAACGCACAGGCGATGACATATGGTCTTTCTTTGTGGTTGCCACTGCACGGGCTGGGGGCGGCTGCAACAGACGTTACGTCGCTTCGCAGCGGCATGGGGGCCTGCGCTTCCTATGCGATCAACTTCGGTGATCCGAAAGAAGTCGATCGCCTCCGCCGGCATTTGGAGCGATATCTCCCCGTGCGGCATCTATTCGCCGCTGACTTCTACCCGCTGACCGAGTGGAGTCTCGATCCCAATCAGTGGCTGGCATTCCAGTTCCACGACCCGGTGACCCATGAAGGCCTTGTGCAGGCCTTTTGCCGCCCGCATTCATCGAAGGAAACACTGACACTCCGGCTCAAGGGACTTGCTCCCGGTCGGAACTACACCGTATTCCAATGGGACCAGCCTGACGCGATCGGGACGTCGCGGGGCGACGAGCTGGTCGATCAGGGAGTCACCGTCCGTCTTGGCCGACGAGACGCTCACGCCGTCGTGTTGCAATACCGGCTTGGTGCTCCGCGCCGCTGACACCGGGTGTTGCGGACCGCGGTCGCCTACAGAGCTGACATGATCCGATCGGTAGTTCTTCTCGTGTTTCGGCAACGTGTCGTTACAATAATCGGTATGGGCAGCATCCTGTCCGGTCGGCAACCCTTGTGCGATGCCGAGCAAGGCGCGATGACGGTGGAGATGAGCAGCGCCGTGTTCGCATCGCTCGAGCAACAGGGGCGGGCCGTTTCGATCCCGCTGGAGACACGATCCCAGTCGTTTATGTGAAGTGGGCTTCGACGAAAAAGCTGGAGGCGGGAGGCAGTAGGGATGGCGGTGACAATCCGGGAGGTCGGGGAGACGAACGCACTGTGCGCGCATATGGTGAAGCAGAGCTTTCTCGGTCCTCTCAGTCCCATCCGCTCCCGCTCGGGTTGTGCGCTACGGAACGGACTTCTGTTCTTCCAGAGCCGCGCGGCCGTAGGTCTTGCTGACTTGCAGGCAGCCGGCGTGAGACGTATAGAACAGCCGTCCGTTGGAGACGATCGCGCCGACGCACTGATGGACGTCGACGGCGGGGCCCGTCGATACGAGCCGGATATGGTTCGGATCGGACAAGTCGATCATGTCCATGTTTGAGCCGATCAGGAACGGCTCGGACAGGATGAACTGCGTGCATCGATAACCCTTGGTCAGCGTGGTGAGGATCTTTCCCGTCTCCTTATCCAGCAGGAAGCCTTGCCAGTTCTGCGAATGGACAAAGAGATACTTCGAGCCGATCGTGACCACTTTAATGACCTGCCGGATCGGCTCGGATTCCCATACCAATGATCCGTCCTCCGCGGAGATGCACCAAACGAAACTGTGGCGGTCTTTCAACTGGTCGTAGCCCCCCAGGTAGAGCCGTCCATTTTCCGCGGAGATCGTGCATCCACCGTGAATGAAGTACTTCGTCGTCAGCCACTTGATTTGCCCGGATGCGGGATCGATCGCCGCGGTGAGGCCTTGAACGCCCGCACGGCCTCGCCGCGCGGGCGGCGAGTTGCCGAAGTAGCAGGAGTAGTACAGCGTTCCGTCCATCAGGCAGAGTCCCGATTCATCACCTCCGGAACCATATTTCGAAAAATCGATGGTCCACACCTCCTTGCCCGTATCGATGTCCCACGCTCGCACCAACGGTCGATGATCGGCTGGAAAACTGCCGACCTTCTGGTGCCCGAACAGCCACCGCTTCGGCTTGTACTTTCCCGTCCCGTGCATGTAGATCACCAGATTGCGGTAGACGATCGGCGGGTGTTGACGGTTCCAACTCGGCGATCCTGCGATGGGAACTTGCCATTTCAGATCGCCGGTGGCGGCATCCAGGCAGCGCAACCACGACTCTTCCAGTCCCGCCTGCGGTACGATGACCTTTTCCTTGTAGTAGAGAGGTGACGTATAAGAGATGTGAACGCCGGGAAAATACCGCTGCCAGAGTTGACGTCCCGTTTCCTGCTCGAGAGCGAAAATCTGTCCTTCGGCCGTGTGCGTATACAGCCGTCCGTGGCCGCAGGTTGAATTGTGTTTGACGGAGCCGTCATAGCGGCGAATCCACTTCAGCTTAAACGGCGGCTTCACGTTCTGGCTGTTGCGGTTGGTGTTGGACCAGTTGCCGAAGCTGGTGAACCAGTCGTACTGAGCATCGGCCAGCGGGCCGGAGAGAGGGCTGCGGATTCTCCAAAGCTCCAGATCTCTCGTCGGTAGTGGTGCGTTTCCACCGGGTGCCAGTACATAGAGATAGCCGTCTTCGCAGCCGAAGTAGATACGGCCGTCGGCCACCGCGACCGGCGCGCTGATCGCCTTGCCGAAGGCCGTACGAAACGACCAGACTTCCGTTGTGCTCTCGGCGCTGCGCCGCCGCAACGGAACCAAATGGAGTCGGCCGTCCAGTCCTCCGTATACGGCCGAGTCGCGCAGCAGGATGGGAGAGGAGTGGGAGGGGGATCCGCCGAGCGGCTGAGGCGTTTTCTTTCCGGGCGAGTATCGTACCAGTCCGAACCGCTCTTGAGGCCGGCAGCGGTAGATCGCGTCGCCGCGCAGGCTGACCGAGTTGAAACTGCCGGCGCCGAATTGCCGCGGTCCCGTAATGGTGCCCGCAACGACTTCCGATTTCATCTTGCCGTTGATGCGGCGGTTGATCTGCAGTTGGCCCTTGTTGTCGTTGCGCATCCACTGCACGTAGACTGCTCCCGACTCGCCGATGCTCACACCGGTCACCACAATGTCCTGGCGCGGACCGTGGAAGCGATCGACCAGTTGAGCCTGGTCGCCATGGTCTTCGAGCCACAAGGCCGTGTTTCCGATGGGTACGACCAACGTGGAATCGTAAACGGCGGGATCTCGTGTGCAACAAAACTGCTGGCCCCAGTCGACTCGAGTTCCCCGTCTGTTCTTCAGCCAGTCTTCGCCGCTCCAGCGGTCCCCGGCAAAGCCCAACTCTTCCCTCACGTAGTCCCACCTCCAGCAGAGCGTGCCATCGGGTGTGAGGGCATGAATCTGCGCGCCGAGCGACACGAAATAGACCCGGCCATTGGCTACGACGGGCGAAGCCAAGATCGGTTCGCC
>JALSIV010000393.1 GCA_026989685.1 Pirellulaceae bacterium
GCGTACCTGATGAGAAAGACGGCGCTGACCCACCAGGTCGGTGAAGTCCAGCGGCGACGGATCGCCGCCGAAGTCGTCGCCTTGTTGCAGCAGGGCATCCAATACCATCCGCGGGACTATCGCCTGCAGATGGCACTTTACGATTTCGCCACCTACAGCCGGATGCCGAAGATCAAGAAACTGGCGGTCCCCGCTCTGACCAAGGCCATCGAAGCGGCACCGGACAATATCTACGTTTTGCGATACTGGCTGCTGCATCTGGCGCAGCAGCAGTCGCCTCGAGTCCGCGAGGAATTCGCCCGAGCCCGCGACGTGCTCGGCCCCATCCTGCTCCGTATCAAGGCCACGACCCACACGTCGCTCGAGCCGTTCTTCGATGCCATCGACAAGAACCCGGCGCTCGCCAAACAGATGGCGATCTCGATCGACAACATGATCAAACCCGACGCGATCCACCACCGGGACGAGAACCGTGTCAATCCGAATGCGATGGACTTCGTGCTATACGAATTCGAAGACGAGCGGCTGCAGACGCCTCCTCGGAAACTGGAAACCAAGGATGCCGTGTTGGCGTTCGCCTCCACGGCGCAACAGCTCGCCCAGGAAGATGATCTGCGGCAGGTGTTCATCGCCGATTTCGATCAGGATGGATGGCTTGATCTGTGGCTGCTGCAGGACGCTCGTTTGACCATTCGCGGCGGAGACCGCGATCCGGCCAAGTGGAAAACCCTCACGACGTTGGAACTCCCGCCCGGAGCTCGAGGCGTCCTGGCGGCCGACCTGGATCGCGACAAGAACTTTGAAGTGCAGAAAGGAAACGTCGACGACGTGTCGGTGTCCAGGCCGGCCGGTGTGGCCTGTGTGGCGGCGGACGTCGACGTCGTGGTCTATGGTGAATTCGGCTGCCGAGTCTTCGAAAACCGGCTCGAGCCGGATGGTGGGCGGAAGCTGATTCCCAAGGAACAGAAATGGGGAGTGGAGAAACTTGCGGGGGTGCGCGAAGCGATTTTCGTCGACCTCGATATGGATTACGACCTGGATCTGGTGACCAGCACGGATGAAGCGACACATTTATGGCTGTCGATGGGGAACTACCGCTTCGTCAACTACGATCAATTCTCGCTGCTGCCGCCTCGAGGCGAACCGTTGCGGAATCTGCTGGCGGTCGACCTGGATCGGGACGCCGATATCGATGTCCTGGCCGTGGACGGAGAGGGTCGCGTCGGCTACCTGGAGAACATGCTTCACATGCGGTTTCGCTGGAAGCCGTTTGCCGGTGACAACGGGTTTCCCGCGTGCCACGACGCTCGAGCTGTTCGCGTGGTCGAATCGGACGGCAATGCCTCGTGGGACCTCGTGGTGGCTCGCAAAGAACAGACGGAACTGTGGCGCACGGTGACTCGAGAGAATTCGTACCGGTTCATCGCCTCGGCCGAATCCAAAGGGACGGCCGATCGGCTGGCTACGGGCGACCTCAACAATGACGGCCTGGAAGATCTGGTGCTATGGGGCGCGAGCCCACCGAGAACGTGGCAAGGTCGAGGTCCCGGTGGATTCAGTCCGTGGGCGCGGCAGACATTGCCCGAACTTGAAAACGCCGATCAAATCCTCGTGGAAGATCTCGACTCGGATGGCGATCTGGACTGGATCGTGTTGCACGGCGGCAACGTGAGTTGGTTTCGCAACGAGAACGATTCAGGAAACCACTGGCTCCACATCCAATTGCGAGGTCGCGACGACAACCGCGGTCGCTGCAATCGTCACGGACTCGGTTCGACGGTCGAAATCCTGTCCAAACAAGGATATCAGGCTCGCGTCTGCGACCGGCCGACCTCGGTTCACTTCGGCCTGGGAAGCGAAACTCGGATCGAAGTGATGCGGGTGATCTGGACCAACGGCATGCCTCAAGCCGAAGTCGGTCTGGAACGCAATGTGGTCGTCTGCGAACCGATGCGACTCAAAGGGTCCTGCCCGTTCGTGTATACCTGGAACGGCGAGCGGTTTTCGTTTCTCACCGATTGCCTGTGGGGGGCGCCGCTTGGTCTGCAAGTGGGCGATGGCGTGGTCGTCCCGTCGCGCGAGTGGGAATACTTGCGGATACCCGGCGAACGGATGAAGGCCGATGAACAAGGCTACCGCCTGATGCTGACCGAGGAGTTATGGGAGGCGGCCTACTTCGATCATGTCGAACTGCTGGCGATCGACCACCCGCCCGACGTGGAAGTCTATTCGAACGAGAAAGTCGGGCCGGCCTCCATCGCCGAGTTCCGCGTCCACACGGTGCGGAACAAGAGGTTCCCGGCGCGAGTCATCGACTCGCAAGGACGAGATTGCGCGGAACTGTTGCGGGAGGCGGACGGACGTTTCGTCCAGGCGTTTCCGCAGACGATCAAGCGCGGCCTGGCTCCCATGCACTACATCGACTTGGATCTGGGCGATTTCCCTCAAGACGCTCGAGTCGTTCTGTTTCTCACAGGTTGGATCTTTCCGACCGACGCGTCGCTCAACATCGCCTATGCACAGGATCCGGAAGTGGACGGGCCCGTCTTGCCGTACCTGCAGATCCTCGACGACAACCATCAATGGCAAACGGTGATCGAGTACACGGGCTTCCCCGGGGGGAAGACCAAGACAATCGCCATCGACCTGACCGGCAAGTTTCCGGGCAAGAGCAGACGGCTGCGGATCGTGACCTCCGCCGAGATTTATTGGGACCGAGTCTTCTTCACGCTGGACGAGTCGCCGGCTCCCTTCCAGGTGACTCGGATCTCCATTGCCCAGGCGACGTTGGAGTACCGAGGTTTTTCGGCATCCCTGCCGTGGCGTCCCGACGCGCCGCGCCGTTTCGACGCCGGCAAAGTGTCTCCAGCAGCTCAGTGGGTACCGATGGGCGGTCCGTTCACTCGTTACGGGGATGTGACCGAGCTGCTGCGACACCCGGACGACCAGATGGTGGTGCTGGGCGCCGGTGACGCGATGGTCTGCCGGTTCGAAAAGCCGCCGATCCCCGAAGGCTGGACGCGTGATTTCTTCCTCTTTTCGGTGGGATGGGACAAGGACGCCGACTTGAACACCCTGTACGGGCAGCACAGCGAGCCGCTCCCCTACCGCGGGATGAAGTCCTATCCGGCCGCCCTCCTGGAAGCTCCGCCGGAGACCGCCCAATCGCGGGAATATCGCCGGAAATACCAGACTCGCCGGCAGAATTGGGCGGCCTTTTGGCGTCAGCTCGTGCCGCTTCCCGATTCGCGATGACGAAGCGCCCATTGGCAGGCCACAGCGACTGGTTACAATGAAAGCAGGGTGGGAGGAGAACCGGACAAGGTCCGGCTGCGTAAGAGTCAAAAAGCCGGAGGAGTGGCGCGGCCCCTCATGAAGCAGTGCGGCTCGCGACGCCTGTTCGCTTTTCGTGGTCCCGTCGCATGGATTCGTCTCGCTCGATTCGTCTCGCCTGATTCGATGTCGCACATTCATCCAATTCGATCGATGCTGCTGTTGGCAGCGGCGGTGGGATGGCTGGCAACCGGCCCGGTGCTGGCGTCGTGCGGCGACTACGTTCGCGTCACCTGGCGGCTGGAAGTCGCGCTCAGTCCGTTCGAATTGCCCCCTCTTTCCGCCTTGGATGAACGGGTGGCCGGAGAGACCGGCCAGCGGGATCGCGGGCCATGTTCGGGTCCGGAGTGTCGTGGACGCCTTCCCTGGAACCCCGCCCCCCTGCCCTCTTCACCAACGGTCGGGACCGGTGATCGCGACGCCCTGTCCGCCTTGACCGTGGTTGGCGGCGGGATGGTCGCTGCGGGGAGCCATGTGGCCCTGTCGAATTTTCTCTTTCTACCGCCGGGAGCTCCCGCGACTCTCTTGCGACCACCCTCTTTTCGGGAACGAATCGACTGACCCACTGCGCAAGTGGCGGTTCCCGGCGATCCCTGACCGGAAGTGCGGCCCCCGCGCGGTGGATCGTACCTTCGGTGCTCGTTCTCGGCTTGCGGTTCTTTCGAAAAGACCGGCCCCGATCGGGAACGGGAATTGAGCAGGTTCTTCCCTAACGCGAGCTTGCGCCCGCAAGACTGGATGCGAGAAGCTGGAGACTGCAGGGATGGCGGTGACAACCAAAGGCCTCCGCGACATGCGTGCACGGCGCGCTGATGTTAGGAAGTAACAGGCTGTCACAAAACTCCATGCTGCAAGCAACACGCCCGAGGCCGGAAAGCGGCGCGGCGCGTTTTGTTACAGGCTCTAAGACTCTAGTGAGGTGGTGAGACGATGTCTGAGCAGAGGACTTCGGCGGCGGCCGATCTGCGACAGCGGCTGGTGGAGGCGGCTCCGCGAGTGCGCCCGGCGGTGAGCGCCAAGCTGCGACGATTGCTGTGGCTGGTGTTCGGACTCCTGGCGGTCCTCGGTGCTAACTCGGTCTATCTGGCGGCGATCACGTTTCTCGGGTGGCTCAGTGGCCAGTTGGGGCAGCCGAAGACGTACGAGAATTATACCTATCTGGTGATGTTTCTCGTGCATCTTGCGCTGGGCCTGGCATTGATCATTCCGTTCGTCGTCTTCGGGTTGGTTCATATGATGGCGACTTGGCGACGACGCAACCGGCGAGCCGTGACGATCGGATACGTTTTGTTTGCCGTATCGCTGGCCGTTCTGTTTACCGGTGTGTTGCTGGTGAGGATTCCCGGCCTATTCGATCTCAAGCAGCCGCTGCTGCGCAGCGTGCTCTATTGGGTTCACGTAATTGGGCCGCTGGTTGCGGTATGGCTCTATTGCTTGCACCGGCTGGCGGGGCGCCGAATTCGCTGGCGCGTCGGATTGGCGTACGCGGCGGGAGTCGCCGTAGTGGCCATTGCGGCCGTGCTGCTCCACAGTCAGGATCCGCGCAACTGGAACGCGGCGGCTCCCAAAGAGGGGGCCAAATACTTCGAACCGTCGCTGGCTCGGACCAATAACACCAAGTGGATTCCCGCTCGAGCCCTCGACAACGACCAGTACTGCAAGAAGTGCCATCAGGACGTCTATGACGACTGGTTCCACAGTGCCCACCACTTCAGCTCATTCAACAACCCTGCCTATCTGGCGTCGATTCGCGAGACTCGAGAGGTGCTGATGAAGCGAGACGGCAACATCAAGGCGTCTCGCTGGTGTGCCGGTTGTCACGATCCGGTGCCGTTTTTCAGCGGTGCCTTCGACGATCCCGACTATGACATGGTCAATCATCCGACGGCCCGTGCCGGCATCACTTGCACCGTCTGCCACGTGATCACGCACGTGAACAGTACGCGAGGCAATGCCGATTATGTGATCGAGGAACCCCTGCAATATCCCTTTACCTACAGTGACAATCCACTTCTGCAATTCATCAACAACACCTTGGTGAAGGCCAAGCCCGAATTCCACAAAAAGACGTTTCTCAAACCGTTCCACAAAACCGCCGAGTTCTGCTCGGTCTGCCACAAGGTGAGTCTCCCCAAAGAGCTGACCGCATACAAGGAATTCCTGCGGGGCCAAAATCACTACGACAATTTCCTGCTCAGTGGTACGGCCGGCGTGAGCCTGCGAAGTTTCTATTACCCCAAGACGGCCGAGCCCAACTGCCATGAATGCCATGCGCCGCCCGTGGAGTCGGACGACTTCGGCGCCAGGGAGTTCGCCGGCATGTCCGGCCTGCGGGTTCACGATCACACGTTCCTGGGAGCCAACACGGCGGTTGCCTGGTGGGCCAAGGAGGACGACGCCGTCCAGGCTCACATGGAGTTCCTCAAGGAGTGCATGAGTGTTGATCTGTTCGGCCTGCGCGAGGGCGATGCCGTGGATGGCAAGCTGATGGCACCCCTGCGTCCCCGGGTGCCGGCCGTCGAGCCAGGGAAAACGTACTTGCTGGAAACGGTCGTGCGCAATCGGACGGTCGCCCACTTGTTCACGCAGGGAACGACCGATTCCAATGAAGTCTGGCTCGAGGTTACCCTCACGTCGGGCGAACGTCTGATCGGCAAGAGCGGCGGCATGAGCGCCGACGGGGAAGTCGACCGCTGGTCCCACTTCCTCAATGTGTTCATGCTCGATCGACACGGAAACCGCATCAACCGCCGCAACGCCCAGGACATCTTTGTGCCCCTTTACAACCACCAGATTCCACCGGGCTCCGCTCAGACCGTTCATTACCGGTTTACCGTCCCCAAAGACATTTCAGGGCCGATCGAGGCGACGGTACGGCTGTGGTATCGCAAGTTCGACAAAGAGTATGTCGATTACATCGCCCGGCAATGGAAGGAGGGCGATCCGCCACTGCGGGATTGGCAGCCGGGAGAGAACCCGGTGGCCGGCTTGCCGGTGGCTCTGATCGCCGAGGACCGCGTGGTGCTGCCGGTGGCCGGAATTGCCGACAAGGTCAAAAACCAGCCGCCAAAATCGCCCCAGTGGCAACGCTGGAACGACTACGGTATCGGGCTGCTGCTCAAGGGAAAGGCCGAATTGCGGCAGGCCACGGAGGCTTTCGAGGCGGTGGAGCGTCTGGGACGGTATGACGGGCCGGTCAATCTGGGACGTACCTTCCTGGCCGAAGGACGCATCGATGACGCGGTCGAGGCGGTAAAACGAGCTGCCACCTTCGACAACCCCAAGGCGCCCAAGTGGACGCTGCTGTGGCTGAGCGGGATCGTGAATCGTGAGCAGGGCCACCTCGACTCGGCGATCCAAGACCTGAAGGCCGCTCTGGAGTACCGAACCGAGGAAACTGTTCGGCGCGGATTCGACTTCAGCAAGGACTATGTCGTGCGAAACGAATTGGGAAAAACGTTGTTCGCTCGAGCTCAGCGAGAACGCGGTGCCGCCCGGCGAGCTCGCAGAGACGAATACCTGCGAGCTGCTGCCGAGGAATACCACAAAACCCTGGCACTCGACTCCGAGAACATCACCGCTCACTACAACCTGCAATTGATCTACCGCCTCCTCGGTGATGAGAAGAAAGCCGAGTATCACGGCCGCGAACATCGCAAGTACCAACTCGATGACAATGCTCGCGACGCAGCCGTTCAACTGGCGAGGCGAAAATACCCCTGGGCCGATCAGGCGGCCGAGGCGGTTGCCATCTACTCGTTGCACCGCGACCAGGCCCCAGCCCTGTCCGTCAGCGATTGGGGGATCGGCCGTCGCGCGGCTCTGAAGCTGGGCGCCATCGGTGGCTCGCCAGCCCCGCACTCGCCCACTCGAGCCAACGACCCCTGAAACCTGAAACCTGAAGCCTGAAGCCTGAAGCCTGAAGCCTTCCGAAGACACGAGATCGAGACCATGACGAAAGAGACGAAAAGCCCATTGCCGAGTGAACACGACTTGGATACGGGAGATGACCGCATTATCGGCGTGGCGCTGAAGTGGTCGTTGGTCGTGATGCTGGTCGGCGGCATCCTGGTCGGCGGTGTGATCGGCGGCATCTGGTGGATGCGTCGAAAGCCCGTCTCCTTGGCTCCGCCCCCGAAAGTCGAGCTTCCGCAAGAACGGGAACTGGGAACGATCACCGTTCCCCAAGTGCGCTTCGTCGACGTGACGAAGGATTGTGGAATCGACTTCGTCCATTACAACGGAGCGTATGGCGAGAAGCTGCTTCCGGAAACGATGGGAAGCGGTTGCGTGGTGTTCGACTATGACGGAGACGGCGACCAGGACATCTTGCTGATCAACTGTACCCGCTGGCCATGGGATCCCCGTCCGGCCCCCGCGTCTCTCCCCACAATGGCACTCTACGCCAATGACGGAACGGGACACTTTACCGATGCCACCGACGAAGCCGGCCTGGCGGTCTCCCTGTACGGGATGGGAGGGGCGGCGGCCGACTGTGACAACGACGGGGACGTCGACTTGTTCGTGACGGCCGTCGGTCCCAATCGTTTCTTTCGCAATGAGGGGGGGCGATTCGTCGATGCGACAGCGGAGTCCCACTTGGCGGGAGCCGACGATGCATGGAGTACGGGAGCCACCTGGTTCGACTACGACCGAGACGGGCGACTCGACTTGTTCGTGTGCAACTACATTACTTGGTCGAGGGAGAACGACCGTCTGCAAGGTTTCAAGTTGGACGGTCGCATCCGGGCTTACGGTCCACCGTCGGCATTCGAGGGAGCGTTCGGCTATCTGTACCACAATGAAGGAAACGGCCGTTTCAAAGACGTCTCGGCGGAAATGGGTGTCCAGGTGCTCAATCCCGCTAGCGGCGCCCCCATGGCCAAATCACTCGGCGTGACTCCGTGCGATGTCGACCGGGATGGCTGGGTCGATCTGGTCATCGCCAACGATACCGTGCAGAACTTTTTCTTCCACAACCAGCAAGGAAAACGGTTTGTGGAAAAAGGAGCGCTCACGGGGATCGCCTTCGATCCGGATGGCTATGCCCGAGCTGCGATGGGGATCGACACCGCCTATTTTCGCAATGACGATACGTTGGGCGTGGTCATCGGCAACTTTGCGGGGGAGATGACGGCGCTCTATGTGAAGGAATCCGATTTCCTCAACTTCGTCGACTCGGCCGTTGCCACCGGTCTGGGGCCGCCGACCCGATCGATTCTCACGTTCGGCGTATTCTTTTTCGACTACGACCTGGATGGGCGCTACGATATTTTCAGCACCAATGGTCACTTGGAAGAAGACATTCAGAAGGTCCAAGTCAGTCAACACTACCGCCAGCCGTGCCAGTTGTTCTGGAACGCGGGCTCCGAAGGCACCACGGAGTTCGTCGAGGTCGAAGCGGAGTCGCATGGAGGGGACCTGGCGCGGCGCATCGTCGGACGGGGGTCGGCCTACGGCGATTTCGACGGCGACGGCGACCTGGACCTGGTGGTCACCGAGAACGGAGGACCAGTTCGCGTGTTTCGCAACGATCAACAGACCGGCCATCACTTCGTGCGTGTGCGGCTGGTGGGGAAGAGTGACAACCGGGACGGCCTAGGCGCCCTGGTGGAACTCAAGGTGGCCGGGCGGATCCACCGCGCCATCGTCTGCCCGACCAAGAGCTATCTCTCCCAGGCCGAACTGCCGGTCACCTTCGGAATCGGCGACCAGACCCAGGTCGAAGGACTGACCATCCACTGGCCCCGCGGAAGCGTGCAGCACGTCGAGTCGGTCGAGATCGACCGCCTCAATGTGATTGAACAAGCCGAGTAGTCCGCCGACTTCTGCAATCCGCGTTAACACGTCCGCCGCAGCGCTACCAGGAACACCAGTCCACGCGACTGGGCTAACTGGTGATGGAATCGCCCCTTAGAGCGGAACGCGTCGAATTGTCTTCCACTGGCACAGCAATTGCACAGGTGTGTCGGCCGGTTCGTAGCCACGTCGCCTCTGTCAACTGAGAGCCGACTCTGCACCGTGGATACGAACCCAGCAACAAAATACCATCAGCGGCCGGCGAACCGGCCGGAAGTCCGAAGAGAAAGTAGGAGAAACCGAACATGAGCCATTTGCCGGAAGTGACCAGTCAAGATTTTGATCAGCAAGTACTGCAGGGTGCGAAGCCGG
>JALSIV010000394.1 GCA_026989685.1 Pirellulaceae bacterium
GGGAACCCAGTCGATGATCACGCCGATTCCGTGGCGATGGCAGTAGTCCACGAAGTACATGAAGTCGGCGGGCGTCCCGTATCGACTGGTCACCGCATAGTATCCGGTGGTCTGATATCCCCAGCTCCCCGTATACGGGTGTTCGCTGATGGGAAGCAACTCGATGTGCGTGTGGTTTTGCTGCCGGCAGTAGTCGACCAGCCGATGGGCCAACTCGCGAAAATTCATCCAACCCGTGGCCGACTGATCGCGCTGCCAACTCCCCAGGTGCACCTCGTATACCGACATCGGTGCGTGCAAGAAAGAACGTTCGGCCCGGCGCGCCATCCACTCCTCGTCTTGCCAGGAAAAACGCTCCAGCTCGGCTGTCAGCGACGCCGTGCACGGCGGCAGCTCCGAGGCCAGGCCGAACGGATCGGCCTTGTCCACCGTCTCGCCCGTGCACGAAGTCACCCGAAACTTGTAGCGCTGTCCGACATCGAGCCCCGGCAGGAAGAGCTCCCAGATCCCGCTGTCCCCCCGGTGCAGCATCGGGTGGATGCGGCCGTCCCAATCGTTGAAGTCGCCCACCACACTGACGCGGCGGGCATTGGGGGCCCACACGGCGAAGTTGATCCCCCACACGCCATCGACCTCGCGCCGCCGCGCCCCCATCTTCTCGTAGATCTGCCAGTGCGTTCCCTCCCCGAACAGGAACAAGTCGAAATCGGTCAACCACGGCTGGAACGCGTACGGGTCGTGCATGATCTGGCGGTTTCCGCGGCGATCGGCAATCTCAATTCGGTAATCCACAGGTGTCTTCTCGGCGGGAAACGGACAAATCGCCTCGTAAAAGCCGGCGTGATGCAACCGCCGCATGGGCCACTGGCGGTGGCGGTCGTCGACAACCCATGCCCGGCGGCCGTGAGGCAAGAAAGCGCGAACGGCCAACGCTTGCCGGCCGTCCTGCTGCACGATTTGCGGGCCCAGCAGCCCGGCAGGATCGGTGAACTCACCTTGGAGGAACGATGTGAGCCTGTCAAGGGTCAAAGTCGGTTTCACTGGCTGTACACTCCCGGTGGCGGATACCCTGGCAAAGCAACCTGCCATCTGGCAGACGAGTTGCCGCAATGGACTCAAGCTGCAACCCTTTCTCTATCGGGCATCCTTACCCAGATTCTCCAGGCTCCCACCGACAAACACCCGAACTCCATGTTTGATGGCAGGCTCGGAGCACCTATAATCGGCGCAAGCCGCGAAGCAGGAGGGTGTACCTCCCTGCTCGCGCTCCCGAAGACGACCAACGAGCAAGACCATGAATGCTCCCCCTCGGGTTCCCCAACCTCTCTCGTCCCATCCCCGTTGGGGATGGACCACCCGAGAGTTCCGCCTCGGCAAGCGAATCTCGCTCACCGTGGTCACCGGCTGGTTGGTGCTGGCCGCCTTGACGTTCGGCATGTGTGGACTGTTGCATGTTCCCCCACGATCGTACTTGCTGGTATTGCTGTACGGAGGCGCGGCCGTCCTGGCTCAGGTCCGCTTTCCCGCCTTCCCCCGCGGCGCTTCTCTGGTCGGGGGAGCCGTCGTCGCAGTCGGCTGGGCCGGAGCCTGCCAATGGACGGGCCCCTCCGATTCCGGCTGGCCCGCGCTGACTCACCCGGACATCGTGTGGGTGGCTCTGGTGGGTGCCGTGTGGGGCTACATCGCAGGAACGTTGACGACCGGCGTCCTGCTGATCGAAAACGCCGGCCGCTCGCTCCTGCCGCTCGACAAGTTCCCCGCCAAAGAAGACTCCGCCGAGCCGCCCGAACCTGCCGCCGCGTTGGCACCGACGGCCATTTCGACCATCGCCCGGCGGAGGCGAGCCGTCGGAGAACCTCACGCACGCGGAATGAAGCCCCCACGTTTTTCGGAAATGGAATCTCACCTCAAGGAGTAACCCGCAATGGCTCGCGTACTCATGCTGGTCGGCGATTTTGTGGAAGACTACGAGGCCATGGTGCCGTTTCAGACGCTGCAAGTGCTCGGTCACGAAGTGGACGCCGTTTGTCCCGGCAAGCAGACCGGTGACTTCGTGGCCACGGCCGTTCACGACTTCGAAGGACACCAGACCTACACGGAAAAACCGGGGCATCGGTTTCGCATCACTGCCGACTTCGAGCGAATCCGCGCCGACGACTATGCGGCACTGGTCGTACCGGGCGGCCGAGCACCGGAATACCTGCGACTCGACGATCGGGTGATCCGGCTAGTCCGCTCCTTCGCGTCGGCCGACAAGCCGATCGCCGCGATCTGCCACGGGATCCAACTGCTCACGGCGGCCGGACTGGTGCAAGGCCGAAGCTGCTCCGCCTACCCGGCGGTCGGGCCGGAGATCCAGATGTGCGGGGGCGAATTCGTACCGCCCAGCGCGTCGTACGACAACGCCCACGTCGACGGCAACCTCATCACGGCTCCCGCCTGGCCCGCTCACCCCGCCTGGCTGGGAGCCCTGGCCGAACGGCTCAGATCCAATCCAGATTGATGTTGTTGATGCCCCTGTGCGCAATGAGTTCTCGGATCTGATCGGTCTCTTCCCTCAACTCGGGCACCTTATCATCGTGAGTCTCCACGAAGATGTGATCGATGTGACCGACGATGTCGCGCTCGATCATTTTTCTGAGAATGGAACACTCGACACCCTCGACGTCCATCTTGAGAAGCTTCACGCGACGGCCCAGGGATTCGATGAATGCGCATAGATCGACGATTTCCACGTCGACAAACCTGTCTTTCCGCACGTTGCCTTTGAACTCGAGCAACGAAGAGCCGGTGGACCAATACACGGCATCCTCGTCGGAATGCTCGTGCAAGTAGAGTTTCATCCTACCGTCTTCGTCCCCTACACCCTTGGGAATACACCGCACATTGGGCCTTTTGGAGAATCGCTCCTGCAACACTTCAAACGCGTAGGGATTGGGCTCGAAACAGTACACCGTCGCCCCCGACTTGCAGAGGCGTTGCGTGACGTTTCCAATATTGGCGCCGCAATCAATGGCAATATCCCCTTTCTTCAATCGAACGGAGTCGAACTGCCTGCGCGCTTTCTCTTGAGGCGTAGTGGCGCGCGCAAAACTCTTGAGGACCTTGCTGATCATCGAGTCACTCCTGGGTGCGGGATCGCGCGCCCGGCGAAAGAAAAGGCGGTCGATCGCATCTGCAGACGGGACGAACGTGGCGGGAAACGCCCGCCCCATCCGTCATGGAACAAGAAAGCACAAGCAGCCGTAGAGTTGGACAAGAGGAAACAGACACCGGCCCTCGGTCTCCTCCGTGCCGGGGCCGATGTCTTCCTGCCCAGCCTGGCTGCTCGTGCTTGGCCATCCCTGCCCAAAGTCCTGGCGGCCGCTAAGCCGCCACACGGAGTCCCTGCTTGAACGCCAAAACACCCTCGATGAATTGCTCGAATACACCGATATCGACGGCGGTCGCCGAATCGGCTTCGGGATGGAACTGCGTGCCGATCGCCAACCAGTCCCGCCCTTCGTACTCGATCGCCTCCACGACTCCGTCGGGACAGCGAGCCGACACGCGCAGCCCCTCTCCCAAGTCGTCCACCGCCATGTGGTGCATGCTGTTGACTCGAACCTCACCGTCACCGTACACGGCGTCCATTACCGTCCCCGGCTCGACGACCAGTGCATGTCGGTGATTGACGTCCTGCGGATCCCGGTGCCGCAACGCGTCGGGCAGGTCCTCCGGAATGTTCAAAAAGAGCGTGCCGCCCAACGCCACGTTGAGGAGCTGCATCCCCACGCCAATCCCGAACACGGGTACCCGACGCTCGATCGCCACACTCATCAGCAGACGGTCGAAGGTCTCCCGGCGAGGCTCCATCAATCGCACCGAACTGTGCAACATGAAACCGTCGCGGCGCGGATCGAGGTCCGGTCCGCCGATAAAGATGATGCCATCGAGATGATCGAGCAACTGGTGCAAGTCGGCTCGCACATCGTGCTCCTGCTCTCCCACGATCTCACGAAGCGGAGGCAAGATCACGGGAATCCCACCGGCTCGAGCGACCGAATCGAAATAACCTTCAGATAGGAACGAAAAGGCGGGCACATCCCTGCGAGCCCCGCGATAGTCGCTCGTCACACCAATCATTGGCTTTGTTTGCACCATTCCCATACTCCCTTGCCGAAAACGAGAAATCACGAATTCCTTTCGTACTTGGTGAGGCGCTCCAAGCACGCCGGTAACGCTCTCGTCGTTACCGACACTGAGCCTGCGACTCACCCCGCTCGCGATCGAAAACCACCGCTGTTCCGCCGATGGCGGTCTCCAACCTGGTGCCGAAGCTTGTCGGCTATCCTTGCCGTCCTTCCGAGCTCGTCTTCGTGGGGAGCCTCTCAACGCAGCCTCGATCCATCGGGACCCGGGAACGTTGGAGCCGCCAGGAAAACCAAATCAATAAGGCCTTTCCCCCGGGCAACCGCTCCAATCGAGTTCCTGCACCTGCCAAGCGTCCGATCCGTGCTCCTTGACCACTTCCAACACGTCCGAAAGGCCCATCAGCAATTCATGGCCTCGCGAAGCGTCCGGCTTCCGCCGCCCTCGACCCCTCTGGATCCCCAAACGGAGCTGACAGGCCAAAAACGACGAAGCACGACTCTATCGGGAACTCCTTTCCACCCCAAGAAGTCGACGCATTTCGTGCCCACAGCCGCCTGCTAGCACAACATCTAGTGCTAGCACTGGCGGCAACCGCCTTGAGCCGGCGCCACGACCGCCTCACGGCCCCGCCTTTACGCTCCCACCAGCGGCAGGTATCGTAGACCGAAGCCATCACCGATCCGGTGGAGAAACCAGGGGTTTTCCGCCTCCTTGAGCGTCCTGCTACCCGTTTCCGAATGCCGCCATGCGATACCACCACGTCTGTCTCGAGTCGCTGGGCTACGTGCTGCCTCCGGAAATCGTGACCACCGAGGCCATCGAACACCGCTTGGCCCCCCTGTATGACCGTCTGCGACTGCCGGCGGGCCGCCTGGAGTTGATGACGGGCATTCGCGAGCGACGGTTTTGGCCGCGCCGAACGTTGCCTAGCGAAGTGAGTCAACGCAGCGCCGAACTGGCTCTGCGAGCCGCCGATTTCGAACCGAACCAAGTGGGAGCCCTGATCCACGGCAGCGTCTGCCGGGATCACCTGGAACCGGCGACGGCCTGCCGCGTGCACTGGCTGCTGGGACTTCCAGCTTCCTGCGTGGTGTACGACGTCTCCAACGCCTGCCTGGGCCTGCTCAACGGGATGCTTCAAGTCGCCAACATGATCGAATTGGGGCAGATCGAGGCGGGACTCGTGGTGGGTACCGAAGATGCCCGCCCACTGGTCGAACACACGATCGACACGCTGAACTCCGATCGATCGCTGACTCGGCGCAGCGTGAAGCCGGCAGTCGCTTCGTTGACGATCGGATCGGCCAGTTGCGCCGTCCTGTTGGTTCACCGGCGCCTCTCCCAAACCGGCAATCGGCTGATCGGTGCGGCGGTCCGCGCTGAAACCGATCACCACCGGCTCTGTTGCAGCCTGACCGATCAGGCCGGCCACGACATGCGTCCGTTGATGGCAACCGACTCTGAGGAGCTGATGCGGCGCGGCATTGCCACCGGCAAAGCCACTTTCGCCCAGTTCCTCCAGGAAACCGAATGGAACACGTCCGACTTGGACACGACCGTCTGCCATCAGGTCGGCGGCGCTCACCGCCAGCAGATGCTTCAGTCCCTCGAGCTGCCCGTGGAACGCGACTACGCCACCTTTTCCTGGCTGGGCAACACCGGTTCGGCCGCCCTGCCCATCACCCTGGCCAAAGCGGCCGAATCGGCATTCCTTCGGACGGGCCACCGCGTCGGACTACTCGGTATCGGCTCGGGAATCAATTGCGTGATGATCGGAGTCCACTGGCAGCGATCGCAAGTGCTGGGACAGGCGTGGGAGGAAGACCTCGTCGCCGCGGAGCCCTCGCCGGTAGCTTGAGGCAGGTGATGGCCACATCCGGCTTACGTCTCGGGGAGAAGACAGCGTGAGTGATTCTCGTCTGTTGGAATATGCCCGCGAACTGATCGCCCTTCCCTCACCGAGCCGCGAACCCAACCTCCACGTGGCAGGCAAGATGAAGGAGTGGCTGAGCGAACTCGGGTTCCAAATCGAAGAAATCGGCTATACCGACCCGCGCGGGATCCCCAAACTGAATTTGGTCGCTCGCCGGGGCGAAGGGAGCGGCGGGATGGCCTACTTCGGTCACAACGACTGCGTGCCGGTGGAAAACTGGACCGGCCCGGGAGGCCCCTTCGCGCCCGTCGTCGAAAACGGTCGTCTTTACGGTCGAGGCTCGTGCGACATGAAGGGCTCGTTGGCCGCCATGCTCGAAGCCGCTCGCCGCACCCAACACGAACCGAGTCGTCATCCACTCTATTATGTCTGTACGGCCGACGAGGAAGTGGGCTACCTGGGTGCCCGAGAAGTCGCCGCTCGCTCGCAGCTTTATCGTGAACTGGTAACGCAAGACGCCTGGACCGTCATCGGCGAAGCCACCGGGTTGCAGGTGGTCCACGCACACAAGGGCGGCATCGGATTCCGCGCCACAGCTCATGGCGTGGCCGCTCATTCGAGTACCCGCAATGGCAGGAACGCCAATCTGATCATGATTCCCTTCCTTGCCGAACTCAAGGCGATCTACGACGAGGCCGAGCAGGATGAGAAATGGCACGATGCCGAGTTCGACCCTCCCACCCTTTGCATCAACATCGGCATCAATGACGGCAACACGGCCGTCAATATCACGGCACCTCAAAGCGTCTGTACGATCTACATGCGCCCCATGCCGGGTATCGACGTCACGCCACTGGTCGACCGCATCACCGAAGCAGCGTCCCGGCACGGCCTGGAATTGCAGAAGATGTTCGACGGACCGGCCGTCCGCACCGACCCCCGTTCGCCGATCGTGCAGGATGTGCTCCAGCTTGTCGGCCAAGCAGAATCGCACACTGTATCCTATGGCACCGATGCCTGCGCTTTCCGGGAAATCGAATCCCTGGTGATCTTCGGCCCCGGCGACATCGCTCAAGCACACACCGACGACGAGTGGATCTCACTGGAGCAACTTCAGCAGGGAGCCGACTATTACACTCAATTGGTCCGACGGTGGTGCCATGCGTAAGCGTGCCGAAACGATACGGATCAGGAAAGCGACCCTGGAGGATCTTCCCCAAGTCATGCAATTGCTGAAACCGTTCATGGCCGCTCGGCAATTGCTCGATCGCAGCGAAGAAGAGGTGGCTTCCCTGCTCGAACATGGATTCGTCGCCGATGCGGACGGAGCGATCGTCGCCTTCGCCGCCGTCGAAGTCTATTCGCGCAAGATGGCCGAGATCCAATGCCTGGCCGTCCGCCCCGAGCAGCGACGCCAGGGCTTGGGACGGGAACTGATCCTGCGCTGCGTGGCGCGAGCCCGGGAGCTGGGTGTGCGTGAAGTGATGGCCATTACCGCGTCAGAGTCTCTGTTCACCAGCTGCGGCTTCCACTATTCGCTGCCCGGCCAAAAAAAAGCACTGTTCATTGCGCCCGAGAAAATGAAAAATGAAAAATGAGAGTGCCGGGATAAACCGGCCTGGAATAGGGATTGAAAGTGTCCTACGAAGAAGAGTTAGCCACTAGCTTCGGCCTCGCAAGGAGGGCGACATGCGGTAACGCATGCCGTCTAAGCGTCCGGACCGAGGGAAGTGCAGGCCAGCCATTGAGCTCCGAAATCAACCTTTTCGTGTGCCGATCCTGTTCATTTAAGGAGAAGGCAACACCGGCGACACCGCTACGGGCGAGGTGGCGTCGGACGCGGCGGAGTCTGAGACCCTGTGCATGCACGGACATTCCAGGCACGAGAACCGGGAGATCCTGATGACATCCGGCAACCCCCCGAGTGATAAACGGGACTGCAAGGATCGGTCGGCGAACACCAATGGTGGCACGGCCGGCGCGCACGTCATCAGGAAGTCTGATGAGTCGATAATACCGATGAACCCGCCGAACAAAGGTGCCGCTGAAACACCCGCGGAGGCGAAGGAGGAAAGCGACTCAGCAAAGCGGAACGACGAGCAGAACCACCCGCCACGGACACGGAGCCGACAAGAAGGTAGGTCACAGGGACTGATCGCCGTGCGTAGAGCCGCCCGAAAGGGTGGTGTGCCGAAATTCACCGCCCTACTGCATCACGTCGACACCGAACTGCTCACAGACGCGTTCCACGCGTTGAAGAGAACTGCGGCGGTCGGCGTAGACAATGTGACATGGCATGAATACCGGCAAAACTTGGAGGCCAATATCACAGACCTCCATGAACGCATACACCGGGGAACCTACCGAGCGAAACCCTCGCGGCGAACATGGATACCCAAAGCCGATGGTCGACAACGGCCGATCGGCATTGCATCGCTGGAAGACAAAATCGTCCAGCAGGCGGTTGTCTGGGTATTGGAATGCATCTACGAAGAGGAATTCCTCGGATTCAGCTACGGGTTCCGGCCGAACCGCGGCGCTCACGATGCACTTGATGCACTGAGCGTGGCGATCTCGCGCAACCGGGTCAACTGGATACTGGACGCCGATGTCCAAGGCTTCTTCGACGCGATCGACCACGAATGGCTGATCAAGTTCGTAGAACATCTCATCGGCGATCCCCGCATCTTGAAACTGATCAAGAAATGGCTGCGAGCCGGGGTCAGTGAAGACGGGGAGTGGTCGGCCACGACGGTGGGAACTCCGCAAGGAGCGGTGATCTCGCCCCTGCTGGCGAATGTGTACCTCCACTATGTGTTCGACTTATGGATCAACTGGTGGCGAAACCAGCCGGACTGTCAAGGGAAAGTCAGCGTAGTCCGCTACGCGGACGACTTCGTTATCGGCTTCGAGTGCAAGGCGGACGCCGAGCGGTGCCTATGGGAACTGCAAGAACGCTTCGCAAAATTCGGACTCAAGCTGCACCCGACGAAGACCCGACTGATCGAGTTTGGACGGTACGCGGCCAACAATCGCAAGCATCGAGGCGAAGGGAAGCCGGAAACCTTTGATTTCCTGGGATTCACCCACTGCTGTGGGAGAACCCGGAGCAAGGGATACTTCACGGTCCACCGACACCCGATCGCAAAGCGAGTGCGGAAGAAACTCGCGGAAATCAGCGACACACTCGGACGCCGCATGCACCGCCCCTTGTGGGAAACCGGTTGCTGGCTGAGACAGGTGATCAACGGATGGCTCCAATACTATGCCGTCCCCGGCACCAGTCGCAAGCTCGACCGATTTGTCCAAGAGGTTACACGCATATGGCTCCAAATGATACGTCGCCGGAGTCAACGAGGAAAACGCGGTTGGACCTGGGAAAGGATGAAGCGGATAGCCCGCCTCTACCTCCCACGCCCGAAGATCCGACACCCGTATCCAAGTACGCGTTTCGACGCCCGAC
>JALSIV010000395.1 GCA_026989685.1 Pirellulaceae bacterium
GCAAGGATTGCGTGCGAAGCGGCCGTCCGAGTTGATAAGTGAGAAAGGACTGCAGCAGGGCATGGACTTCGCCGGGTACCGGTGCCTGTTGCAGGAGTCGAGCAGCGTGTTGCGGGTCGGCAAGGGTCGCCGTAAGTCGTCGCAGCCAGTGGACGCTGGCGGGCCGGAGGCGGACCTGGGGACGCTGGCCGGTCCGGCAGGTCGGGCAGAGCAAGCCGGCGGCGCGGAGGCCGAACAGCGGATCGCGGTCCAGGGGAACCGGTTTTCCGCAAACCGCGCATCCTTCCAACATCGGTAGTTGTCCGGTGTGTTGCAGTAGCGCCCATTCGAACCACGCCGTCCACGATAGGATGTCCCCTCGATCATCTATGGCTCGCAAAGCCGTTTCGGCCGCATCGAAGAGCGGCGGACAGGGGTCGCCGTAGTCGGTGAACGCGGCCAGTGCTTCCGCCAGATAGAGTCCGGCATACAGCCGCGACAGGTCTCGCGAAGCAGCGCGAAACCGGCGCTCCAACTTGGCTTCCGTCAACAAGTCCAGGCTCGACGATGATTTGCGGAGGAACACTACGCGACAGACGGCGAGCAGGTCAAGAGCGAAGTCGAAAGGGTTTTTCGGCCGCCGGGCTCCCTTCGCCAAAGCGCCGATCTTGCCGAATTCCCTCGTGTAGAGAGTGACGACCAGACTCGTTTCACTGAACTCGACGAGCCGCAACACCAGCGCCAGACTTTTCTCCATCGCCAAGAAACCAACTCCCATCGGCAGGGCCACGGGCGAGATCCACCGGCATCGTTTACGACTCCCGGCCTCAACCGGCCGACTCGTGGCGGGACAGGGCCGCGTCCCGCTTGAGCCGGTGAAATCGCACACGGTGGACCGTTCGATCATTCCCTTCCACCACGACGGCGACGACTCCGTCGACCTGCACTTCTTCCCCCACATCGGGAATGCGCCGCAGATGGTGGACAAGCCATCCGGCCAGTGTGTCGTAATCATCCGAGGGTGGCAACTGCAGACCGAGTTCTTCATTGACCTGATCCAGCGGCGCGCGGCCTCGCACCTCGGCCGTATCTTCGTCGATCCAGGTAATGTTGGGCGGATCCACCTGATCATATTCGTCGGCGATCTCTCCCACGATCTGCTCGAGGGCGTCTTCGATGGTGACCACACCGGCAACCGACTGGTATTCGTCCAGCACGATGAACATGTGCATGCGGGTCTGGCGGAATTCCCGGAGCAACTCATCGACTCGCTTCGTTTCCGGAACCTTCCGGGCCTCCCGCACCAGTTGCCGGAGCGATTTTCGGTCCCACACCGGCTTGAGCAGCTCGGGGAGCAAGTCCTTGGCGTGGAGAATCCCGACCACGTGATCGAGTTTTTCTTCATAGACCGGGATGCGCGTTCGCCTCACGCGGATCACGAACGCCATCAAATCGTCCCAGCCCGTCTTCACTTCCAGCGCTTCGACTTGGCTGCGAGGCGTCATGATTTCGGCCACATCGACATCACTCAGCTCGATGATCCCCTTGATCATCTCCCGCGCATCGGCCTCGAGGAAGCCATCATGTTGCCCGGCGGTCACCATGCTGAGGATTTCATCCTCGAATTCCTCCTCTTCATCGCGCGTCCGATGCGGTGCCGCGGCAAGTCGCGCCGCGATGCGGAGGGTCAGTCTCCCCAGGCCGCGCAGCGGAGCCAGCAGCCGATGACTGGTGCGCCAGCATCTCCAGGTGTGAAACAGGAAAGGAGCTTCCGCGTGAGCGGCAATGGCGGCGGGAATCCACACCTGAGCGATCACCATCAGCAGCACGAACAGCGAGGCGCCCAGCCACGTCATGATGGTAGCCGGCGCCCGGAGCCACCATACGGTGAAGGAGGCGACGGCTCCGAACTCGGCCAGTACGGCCAGGATGCTGGCGGAAATGGCCACATCGTCGTGCATCGCCATGACCTGATCGAACATGGCCAGGCGATTGCGGCGGCGGCAATATTGCCGCAAATCGTGGGTGGAGAAGTCGATCAGAATGCGGGCGGCCGTGGCTGCCAGGACAGTAATCAGCCAGCAGCAAAGTGCTACGGCCTGCCAGTCATACTCGGTCCAGTGCGTCAACTCGACGGTACCGCTCACGAAGCCGCTTCCTCCTCCATCGGCCAGACCAGCCCCAGCGCCCGCATGGCCACGCCCTCTCGAGCCCGCATCCGCTCGCGCTGCGACGCGTCGCCATCCTCATACCCCAACAAATGCAAGGTCCCATGCACGACGTACCACAACAGTTCGCACTGCCAAGAGTGCGGCAACGTGTCGGCGACTCGCTGAGCTCGCTCTGCGCCCACGATCAACTCACCCTCCAATTCGGGAACGGCCGCATAAGTGAAACTGATCACGTCGGTGGCGTAGTCGTGATCGAGGAACCGCCGATTCAGTTGCCGGATTTCCCGGTCGTCGACCAGCACGACATGGATCTGCGCCCGGCCGCACGATTCCTGGCGCAGCACCTGCTCGACCGCTCGCACAATCGAACCGGCATCGACCGGCACGACGGTCTGGCGATTGTCGACTTCGATCTGCCAATCGACCGGCACCCCGGACTCGTTCATGCGCGCTTCTCGGCTTCGCTGGGATATTTGACTCGCCCGTGATAGAGGGCCGTGAGCGACTTCACGAGGGTCGATTCCACGGTGGCCAGTTCCTTGAGCGTCAATCCGCATTCGTCGAACTGCCCGTCGTTGAGTTTTTTCATGATCAGATCGTGGACCAGCGTGCGGATGCGAGCCGGCGCGGGATCGACCAGCGTGCGTGACGCACTTTCGGCACTGTCGGCGATCATCAAAATGGCCGCCTCGCGGGTCTGCGGCTTGGGGCCCGGGTAGCGGTAGTCCGTCTCCGCCACTTTGGGCAATTCGGGATTCTCCTCCACGTGCCGAGTCGCTTCGCGATAAAAGAACTCGATCACCGTCGTCCCGTGGTGTTGTTCGATGAACGACACGATCGACTGAGGCAACCGGTACTGGCGAGCCAGATTGATGCCGTCTTTCACATGAGCGATGATCACCAGGGTGCTCATGGCGGGAGCCAACGACTCGTGCCGGTTGACGCCGGGAGTCTGGTTCTCCACGAAGTACTCCGGATTGAGCATCTTGCCGATATCGTGGAAATAGGCCCCCACCCGCACCAACAACCCGTTGGCGCCGATCGCCTGCGCAGCCGCTTCGGCCAGCGACGCCACGGTCAGCGAATGGCTGAATGTGCCGGGCGCCCGGCTGGCCAGTTCCTGCATCAACCGGTGCCGGGGATCTCCCAACTCCAGCAAACTGATGTCGGTCTGTACGTCGAACATCCGTTCGACCAGCGGCAACAGCCCGGTCATCACCAAACCGGCCAACACGCACCCGAAACCGTGCCACGTCGCGCCGGAGACCAAGCGGAGCAAATAGTCGACGCCACCGATCATGCCCGCCTCCGGTTCCTGCCACCAGCGCCACGTCCCGGCCACGCCGTACGTCTGCTCCATCAACACGCCGACGCCGATCGTGGTGAGCAAAGCAATCACTCCGGCATTCATTCCCACGAATAGCAGCTTGGTACGCGTATGGACTCGATTGAGCGACAGCACGGCAGCGAATACGGCGGCGACCATGATCAGCGCTTCCGCCAAACCCTGTCCCAAGCCGAGCGTCACCAGCACGGTCATCACCGCTACCAGCAACAAAGACAACTCGCGCGGAAAGACCACTCGCACAATCATGCCGAACAGCAGCACGGGAACCAACTCGGCGCGGATCGTGTCGGCGGCCGCCAGTCGCGCCGCACCGACCACGGCCACCATCAACGCCAATGTCGATCCGATTCTGCGCACGTCACGGAGCAACTCGCTGTGGTGGTACGCCAGATAGACGCCGCACAGCGCGAAAATGGCGATGTAGAGTCCAAAAGAAGCGGCCGAATAGCCGACCCAGTGCAACCAGTGGTGGCTCCGCTCCCACGCCCGATGTTCGGCGGCCAGCAGCGAGATGGTTTCGCGCGACAGAGGCCGGTAGGCTTCCGCCAGTCGGTCTCCCGGCCGATAGTGGTCCTCCACGGCGGCCAGCGTTTTCAGCGGTCGATAGGCTTGTTCCGTGGCCACGGCGTCGAACTTCAGCGTCGTGGGCAATCCCTGATGTCCCAGCCAGCGAATCGCCAAGGCGGCCAGCCATTTGGCGTCTTCGGGAGCGAACCCGGCTTGAATCAGCTTGGCCGGCAACTGTTTTTCCAGCGAAGCCAACTGGGTCTTGACGTCCACTTCCTCTACTGAAACCTGCCGCGTCTCCCGGCTGCGCCCTTCGGGATAAACACGGATCGCCAACTGGCTTCCATCTTCAGGGTCATGCTCCAGATGATCGAGCAAGCCGTGCTGGCGAAGCGGTTCGAACAACCCTTCCAGAACCTGCCCCCATTTCTCTCGAGTCTCCTTCTCTTCGAAAATCTTCTTGAGCCGCTGAACGATCTCCTGAGGCTGCGCCGAGGTGGACTTGGCCGCGGCCGAACCGTCCGGAAGAAACGGCTTGAAGTCCTTCTTCTTGAGTTGGCCGGCGTCCGCCGCATCCACCAGCTTCAGTAATTCGCTCTTCAAACGCGAACGCAATTCGTCGATCGGACGGGGATCGTTGACATACACCACCAGCGTCTCGCTACGCCGGCGCCGGCGCAGTTGCTCCGTCTTCTGGGCATTGGGGACGGAAAAACCGACTCGAGCCGTCACGTCGCGAGGCGGCAAGTCGCCGATGCGAAAAGGAAACGGAGCGGACCAGGCCCCCAGCAGAATCCACCAGGCCAAGGCGACGACCGTGCACAGAGCCACGTGAGCGACCGCCACCGACTCGCGCAGCCGATCGTACCAGCTCCGCCAGTAGGAAGTCGGCGCCATGGTGGCCACTCGTTCCGAACGCGTCTTGGCTGAAGGAAGTGAACTGGACATGAGTGAGAACCTGTAAGAGGCTGTCACAAAACTCCATGCTGCAAGCAACACGCCCGAGGCCGGAAAGGCTCTTACGACGTGCCAACTCCAGACGGCTAAACCGTTACGCTTTAACAAACCCTCCGTCTCGCTTCGCATCACCGGGCGTGCCACTCGCGGCCCGGAGCCTTGTGACAGCCTCTAGGAATGTCGCGACCGGGTCGGTGATTCCGCCTTGGCGGATTTGACCGGCGCCTCGTAAGCCCGCACGATTTCCTGGACCAGGCTGTGGCGGACAATATCTCCCTTGGTCAATTCGACCTGGCCGATGCCGCGGATCGGCTTGAGCCGCTGCAAGGCATCGATCAAACCGCTCTTTTGCTGATGGGGCAAGTCGATCTGCGTCGCATCGCCCGAAACCACCACCTTGGAGTTCTCACCCATCCGCGTGAGAAACATCTTCATTTGGGCGATCGTGGCGTTCTGAGCTTCATCCAGAATGATGAAGGCGTCGTTGAGCGTGCGGCCCCGCATGTAAGCCAACGGGATCACCTCGATGATGTCCTGCTCCATCATCCGCTTGATCTGCTCGTAGTCGATCATGTCGTGCAACGCGTCCAATAGCGGACGCAGGTACGGATTGATCTTCGCCTGCAAGTCACCGGGCAGGAATCCCAAACTCTCACCCGCCTCCACCGCCGGTCGGCACAACACGATCTTGCGAATCCGCTCATGCTTGATCGCTTCCACGGCCAACGCCACCGCCAAGTATGTTTTCCCGGTACCGGCCGGCCCGAATGCCAAAGTGATCGCGTGGCGGCGGATGGTGTCGACATAGTGGGCTTGCCCGCGGGTGCGCGGCTGGATCTTGCGCACCGGATCGAATACGTCGATCCGAGTGCTCGAGGGCGCCGGCGCGTCGCCGGTCACCTGAGCCAAGATCTTCTCGACGTCCTCTCGCTGCAGCGTGCCGTGTCGCCGAGCCAGCGACTTGAGTCGTTCCAGCGTCTCGGTCGCCAACGCCACCGGTTCCGCTTCGCCACGAATGGCGATCTGGCCACGACGGTGGACGATCTCCACACCCAAACGATCGCGAATCGTACGCAAATGCTGGTCCTTGGCTCCAAAGAGCGTCAGCACCATGTCGGGTTGTTCAATCGCCAGCGTTGCTTCGTTCATCGAATGCGTGTCGAACCACTCGCCCAACTGCCCCCGCGCTCCCTCTCGTACCATTATCCAACTATAGCTGATCCAAGTCGATCGCAGGATCGTCGCAACCCGCACTACATGGCTCTACAGAGGGGGAAACAAGCCCCACTACCAACCATCCCATCGGTCACTGTCCCCCGGTTCCGCTCCAGTCGAGCACCGTGAGCGCATAAGCCACCGGAAAGGCGAACAACAGGGAGTCGATGGTATCGAGAATGCCGCCCAGACCCGGCAGCCAAGCACTGGAATCCTTGATTTGAGCGTCTCGCTTGAGGAGCGATTCGAACAGGTCGCCGGCCATGGCGGCCAGCACAATGGCGACCCCATAGGCTAGGCTTCGCCAGCTCGCGACTCCCGTGATCGGCCGGGTGCCGAAACAGGCCGGTGCAATCCAGGCGAAATAGACCCACGAGGCGACCAGGCCGGTGATCATACCGGCCACCGCCCCTTCCACCGTTTTTTTCGGACTCAGTGCGGGTGCCAACGGGCGGCGGCCCCAACGGCGACCGCCGAAATAGGCGCCGCTGTCACTCATCTTGGAGACCGCGATCACCGACACCACCATCGACAGACCATACGATGCCTCACCCATCTGCCGAATCAGCACGGCCGTCGCCAGCAGCAACGTGGGATAAACCAGCAGCAGGACCCGCACGGCGATCCGCGCGGCCCGTCCGGACTCTTTCGGATTGAACCAGTAGACTTCATGAAGAAACCACAGCAGACTGCCGGCCACCAAAGAGAGTCCCAGCCAGCCGGCTCGACCGACCGGGCAGTCGGCCGGATAGGGCCCGGCGATCAGCGGGTACCAGATCGGCAGCGAGGCGACGGCAAAGGTCGCCGTCGTCACGCCGACATTCTGCCAACGCTGAGACAACGGTGGCCGCTGGCCGGCAAGCAGCAAATAAAGTTCATCGGCGGCCATCACGTTGACGGCCAGCGCGATCGGCAGCAACCAGACCCCCGGTGGAGCCCCACCCTGTTGATCGAAGGCCACCGCGGCGACGGCGATCGAGATCATGATAGCGGCCGAAACCAAACGCCAACGTAACAACAGAACTCTCCCGGCCGGTTCAAAGAGGTTGCCGCTGGGGAAGGCCGCCGAACCGGCGTTCACGGCGCGCGAAATCCCGGATCGCCTGCAACAGATCGGCTTCGGCAAAATCGGGCCAGCAACGCTGCGTCACCCACAACTCGGCGTAGCTGATCTGCCACAACAGAAAATTGCTCAGCCGCATTTCCCCGGCCGTACGAATCACCAGGTCGGGATCGGGCATTCCTCGCGTGTAGAGGTACGACGCCAGTGTCGATTCGTCGAGCTCGTCAGGAGTCAGTTTCCCCGACTCGATGTCGGCGGCGATGGCCCGCATGGCATCGAGCATCTCTTGGCGAGCCCCGTAATTGATGGCCAGACAGAGTCGCGTTCCCGTGTTGGAGGAACTGAGGGCGATCGTCTTGTCGATCTCCTGCTGCACCTCTTCGGGAATCCCGTCTCGCCTACCGATCGTGCAAACCCGAATTCGATTGGCCATGATCGTCTTGCGTTCCTCGATCATGTACTGCTGCAGCAGATGCATCAGAAAATCGAGCTCGAGTTGCGGGCGCTTCCAGTTTTCGCTGGAGAGACAATAGAGCGTCACTTGTTCGATATCGAGTTCGGCGCACGCCTCGACCGTGCGACGCACACTGGCCACGCCGCGGCGATGTCCTTCGACTCGAGGCAGCCCCCGCTGCTCGGCCCACCGCCCGTTTCCGTCCATGATGATGGCGATGTGCCGGGGACGACTCTCGCTGGGCACTTCAAAGGACTTCAGATCAGGAATCGGCTCGACCGTCATGTTTTTTCAACCCTGTAACAAGACCCGCCGCTCCCCCTCCCAACCTCGGGCGTGTCGCTTGCGGCATCGCGTCTTGTGACAGCCTTTTTCCATTCTACGCGCGTCGCCGGTGATTATCCGCCGGCCTCCAGTGCGGTCCGCTCAAGGGGAACGTCGATCGTTTGAACCCGGTCCGGGCCGACCGAAACACGAGTCACCGGTCGGCCCACCAGTTCGGCAATCCGCTGGATGTAACGCTGAGCCGCCAAGGGGAGGTCGTCCCATACTCGTGCCCCGGTGATATCGGTCTCCCAGCCGGCAAACGACTCCCACACCGGCTCGACCTGCCTCAGGTCGTCGACATGGCTGGGAAAGTCGCCGGTTTCTCGTTCTCCGATCCGGTATTTCGTGCAGACTCGCACCTCGGGGAGCCGACTGACCACATCGAGCATCATCAGAGCGATCTCGTCGACGCCGCTGAGCCGAGCGGCATAGCGGACCGCCACCGCGTCGAACCACCCGCACCGTCTCGGGCGGCCGGTGGTCGTGCCGTACTCGTTCCCCAACTCCCGAATGCGATCCCCCATCGCATCCTCGAGCTCCGTGGGAAACGGTCCCCCGCCCACGCGAGTCGTATACGCCTTGGCCACACCGATCATCCGCCCGACCGCCTTGAAGGGAACTCCGGCCCCGGCCGCCACGCCCACACCGGAACTGTTGGTACTGGTAACGAACGGAAACGTGCCGTGATCGATGTCCAGCAGCGACCCTTGAGCCCCTTCGAACAGAATCGCGCGATCCGCCTCGACCGCATCCAGCAGCCAAGGAGTCGTGTCGCAGGCGAATGGCTCTAGTCGCCGGGCATAGCCGCGATATTCGTCGATGATCGCCGGCGCGTCGAGCTGGCCGGCGATGTCCGGATCGAAAGCGCTGAGCTGCTGTCGCTTGATCTCGACGATGCGCTCGACCCGCTCGGCAAAATCGGAGCGGAAGAGATCGCCCAAACGAATGGCCGTGGTTCGCCCCACCTTGTCGCGATAACACGGACCGATGCCGCGCAACGTCGTCCCGATGTTCTCGCCTCCCACCAGACGCGCATTGGTCAGATGATCCTCGGTGATGTGCCAGGGAAACACCAAATGCACCCGGTCGCTGATCTTCAAGCGATCGACCGAAATGGCTCGCTGCTCGAGCCCGTCGATCTCCTGCAGGATCACCGCCGGATTCACCACTACGCCCGGACCGATCACGTTGTCCACGCCGGGATTGAGAATGCCGCTGGGGATGTGGTGCAGCTTGAATTGCTCACCGCCGGTCACCACCGTGTGACCGGCATTGGCACCGCCCAAGTACCGCACCACGATCTCGTGCTCGGCCGTCAACAGATCGACCAGCTTCCCCTTGGCTTCATCGCCCCACTGAAGCCCGATCACGCATGTTCCCGGCACGGCTGACTCCCCAACCCGATCATCAAGAGGCCTCGT
>JALSIV010000396.1 GCA_026989685.1 Pirellulaceae bacterium
GTCATCCGTTCGGGAAGCTGCTGCAGGACCGACGCCCGCGTTCGCCGGAGCAAGATTCCGCTCAGCGATTCCCGCAGTTCCGCCAGGTTCTTGTAGCCGATCACCTTGCCTCGCTCGTCCACCTCCCGATAACGATGGAAAAACCGGTAGGCCGGCGGCAAGTGCCGGTCGTCGACGAACTGCACGACCGAATAGAGTTCCGCGAGACGGTTTTCCAGGGGCGTCCCCGAAAGCACCAGTGCGAAGGGCGAACGGAGCGCCTTGATGCAGCGGGCCGTCTTCGATTCCCAGTTCTTGATCCGCTGCCCTTCGTCGAGAATGATCAAGTCCCAGGCGACCGGCTCGATCGAATCCAGATCCCGCAGGACCTGTTCGTAGTTGCAGATGGTGAAGAAGCAGTTCGAGTCATACTGTTCGGCTCGCTGCTCAGCCGACCCCATCACGATCTGCACATCTTCGTCGCAGAACCGCAGGATCTCATTGCGCCATTGCGACTTGAGCGACGCCGGGCAGACCACGAGCACTTTCGAGATCTGGGCGACCTGCTTCAGCAGAACCGAGACGCCGATGCCCTGAATGGTTTTTCCCAACCCCATGTCGTCCGCCAAGATGGCTCGGCCGACACCGACCGCGAACGCGATACCGTCGAGTTGATACGGCAGCAATTCCGTGCGCAGCAGTTCCTTCCTCAGCGGGTGGCGGGCGGGTGCCTTGCGGATCGCCCGCACCAGCTTCTCCACCCGCTCGCGATACAACCGCTGCTGAATGAACTCTTCCGCGTCGGGGTAGATGACCACGCGCTCGCCCCGCTTCTCCAGCTTCCTCACGGCGGCCAGCAGCCCATGGATGTCGTCGATCGGGCCGTCGGTCAGCGATCGCACGATGCGCCGGCAGGAGGGCGTGACCTTCACCGGCAGTTCCAGATGAAGCTCGATCGATTCGCCGTAACGGAGATGCACGGCGAACTCCTTGGGCCGGTAACTCCGCTGGAGCTGCCGCCGGGTGAACTTCTCACGCAAGCGGCGTTCGGCATACATCAGGTGCTTGCACGTACCGAGTCGATTGGTGCGAAAGTCGGGACAGGAACAAAAGGAGGAGCCGCGGTCGAGCCCCCGCATGGCCAGTCGGTAGGTCTTGCCCGATCGGACACTGGTCAGCAGGTAGTCGGTCCACGGAGTCTTGGGGTTGGTCGATTTGAGCCGAAACGCTTCATCGCGCGAACGCTTCTCCCGCTCGGCCAACGCTCGCAGTTCCAATTCCTCCTCGTTCAACAACTCCAACGGAACATCCGGCTTGGGGATTTCCGACAGTCCCAGAGCGTATTTGTCCTCCAGGATGAGCGAAAAAGCGGCTCCGATGTGGTCGCAGATCCCCTGGCAATGGTCGCACTGGTAGAGCAGCCGCCTGGAACGATCCGATCGCAACGTCATCGTCACCCGTACGCGGCCGTTTCGGCCCGAGGAGTCGCGGATCGTGAGTCGAAACAGATCGCCGCGCAAGTAGACGTCCCGATCGATATCGATCTCGTACCCGTACAGGTTGGCGCCGCGACGCAGCACCTCGTTCGCTCGGGAACCCAGCAACTTCTCCACCGCTCGCAGATTGAGTCGAGTGAGCCGCGTACGGAGCGTTCCATGAGCGGTGGTGCGAGGAGTGGTGCGCGAGCGGGTCGTCGTGGCCATCGAGCGGTCTCCTTTCCGAAGGTTCGCGAGCGTCAGGCGGGCCGGTGGAAGGGCTTGTTCCGGCCGGCTTTCGTCGCATCGCAGCATAGCCGTTCCGTGCGTACTGGCAAGTCCGGGGGCCGCCGAATGCCACCGCCACCGGATACTTCGCAACGCCCGTTTCGGATAGAATGAGGACATGAATAAGATACCCCGACATCCCATCCGAGCCCCGCGCGGCCCGCAGCGATCTTGTCTCGGCTGGCACCAAGAAGCCGCCATGCGGATGCTGATGAACAACCTCGACCCGGAAGTGGCCGAGCACCCCGAGCAACTGATCGTCTACGGCGGGTCCGGCAAGGCGGCTCGCAACTGGGAATGTCATCGCCGGATCGTGGCCACCCTGCGCCGGCTCAAGGACGACGAGACCCTGCTGATTCAAAGTGGCAAACCGGTGGGAGTGATGCCGACGCATGAGTGGGCGCCCCGAGTGTTGATCGCCAATTCCCATCTGGTTCCCCGCTGGGCCACTTGGGAAGAGTTTCGCCGACTGGAACAACTCGGTCTGACCATGTACGGCCAGATGACGGCCGGTTCCTGGATCTACATCGGCACACAAGGCATTCTGCAAGGGACGTTCGAGACCTTTGCCGAGTGCGCGCGGCAGCACTTCGGCGGCTCGCTGACCGGGCGACTGGTCGTGACGGCCGGTCTGGGAGGCATGGGCGGCGCCCAGCCGCTGGCCGCCACCATGAACGGAGCCGCCTTCCTGGGTGTCGATGTGGACCCTTCGAGGATCGAGCGTCGAGTCCGTGGCGGCTATTGCGACCGCATGACCGACGATCTCGACGACGCTCTTGGCCAGGTCCTGGCCGCCAAGCAGGCACGGCGTGCCCTTTCGGTGGGACTCGTCGGTAACATCGCCGATGTCCTCCCCGAACTGCACCGGCGCGGCGTGGCCATCGATGTGCTCACCGACCAAACCGCGGCGCACGACTTGGAGCTCGGCTATATTCCCCGAGGCTACTCTCTTGAGGAAGCGGCCGATCTGCGCACGTCCGACTTGGCCGCTTATACCGAAGCCGTGTTGGACTCGATGCAAGTCCACGTCCGTGCCATGCTCGACTACCAGCGAGACGGCACGGTTACGTTCGACTACGGCAACAACCTGCGAGGCCAGGTCGCCGACCACCGGGGGATGAAGGAAGCGTTCGAGATTCGCGGCTTCGTGCCGCTGTTCATCCGCCCGTTGTTCTGCCGGGGGTCGGGGCCGTTTCGTTGGGCTGCCCTTTCCGGGGAGGCGACCGACATCGCTGCCACCGATGGTATGGTGCTGTCGACCTTCCCTCAGCACGAATCCCTCTGCCGCTGGATCCGCGCCGCTCGCGAAAAAGTCCACTTTCAGGGCCTGCCGGCTCGCATCTGCTGGCTGGCGCTCGGAGAGCGCGCCGAATTGGGAGCCAAATTCAACTGGCTGGTGGAAACGGGCAAAGTCGCCGCGCCCCTGGTGATCGGCCGCGACCATCTCGATTCCGGATCGGTCGCCTCTCCCAACCGCGAAACCGAAGGCATGAAGGACGGTTCCGATGCGATCGCCGATTGGCCTCTGCTCAATGCTCTGGTCAACGCCGTCAACGGAGCCAGTTGGGTCTCCATCCACCACGGCGGCGGTGTCGGCATCGGTTATTCGATTCACGCCGGAATGGTTTGCTTGGCGGACGGCACGGTTCAGGGGGCCGATCGTCTTCATCGCGTCCTGACATCCGACCCGTCACTGGGGGTGATGCGGCATGTCGATGCGGGGTACGAATCGGCGATCGAGACGGCGCGGGCGCAGGACGTTGACATCCCGATGATGGAGTAGAGTCTGACTTCGTAACATCTGCGCGCCGGGCGCGCATGCTGCACTGGATTTCGGTTGTCACCATCATCCCTACAGCCTCCGGTCTCCCGCCTCCAGCCTTGCGGGCGCAGCTCGCATGAGAATGTGCCCGATGGTCGTTGGCGGTGACGTGAGGAACAGAGACCATGAATCGGATATCGATCGGCGATCTGTACGGCGACCTGGACCGTCGCCTCAAGCAACTTCGCCAAGACCACTCGGCGGTCGCGCGATCGCGGGCCGTCGTTGAGCGGGCTCTGGCCGGTGAGCAAGTTTATTATGGGATCAACAGCGGTTTTGGAGCGCTCGCGCAAAAGCGGATCAGCCCGGACAAGCTCGAGGAGCTACAGCATAATCTGATTCTGAGCCACTCGGTGGGGGTGGGGCCTCCCGTCTCCAAGCTGATTTCCACGCTGATGCTCAAACTGAAGATCCACTGCCTGGGACTCGGCCATTCCGGGGTCTCCGTCTCCACGTTCGAGCGACTGTTATGGCTGGTCGAGGAAGATTTGATTCCCGTCGTGCCCAGTCAAGGCAGCCTCGGCGCATCCGGAGACTTGGCGCCGTTGGCCCACCTGTCTCTACCCTTGATCGGTCAAGGAGAACTGTGGGATGCGTCAGGCCGGGAGCGATTGCCGGCCGGTCGCTGCCTGGCCGAGCGCGGCGTCGATCCGATTCGGCTCCAAGCCAAGGACGGATTGGCACTGATCAACGGGACCCAGTTCATGTCGGCTCTGGGCGCCTGGGCACTGGAGCGCTCCGCGTGGCTCGTCCAGTTGGCCGACATCCTGGCCGCCATGTCGCTGGAGGCGTTGCAGGGAAGCATCCGGCCGTTCGATGCGCGGATCCACCGCCTGCGACCTCATCCGGGCCAGGCCAAGGTGGCCGAGAATATTCGACTACTGTTGCAAGACAGTCAGATCCTCGAGTCCCACCGGCACTGCGGTAAAGTTCAGGACCCCTATTCGCTGCGCTGCGTGCCTCAGGTTCACGGAGCCAGTCGTGATGCACTGGATTACGCTCGCGGAGTGGTGGAAACCGAGATCAACTCGGTGACCGACAATCCCCTGGTGTTTCCCGACGGCGACATCATCAGCGGGGGTAACTTCCACGGGCAACCTCTCGCCTACGCACTCGATCTGGCAGCTATGGCGCTGGCCGAACTGGCCAGCATCAGCGAACGGCGCACGTTTCTGCTGCTGGAAGGGCATGACGGATTACCGCCGCTGCTGATGAAGGAAACCGGCCTTAACTCCGGGTTCATGATTCCTCAGTACACGGCGGCGGCCCTCGTGTCGGAGAACAAGGTTCTGGCTCACCCGGCGTCGGTCGGCTCGATCCCCTGTTCTCTCGGCCAGGAAGACCATGTCAGTATGGGAGCGGTCAGCGCGACAAAACTTTGGCAAGTCGTGCACAACGTTCAACACTGCCTGGCAGTCGAACTGATGACGGCCAGTCAAGCCCTCGACTATCGCCTCCCTCTGAAAGCCGGCCGCGGCGTGGTATTGGCGCACGAGTTTGTCCGTTCCCGCATTCCCCACCGCGAAGCCGACGGCATGTTCCACAACGATCTGGGCCGAGCCATCGAACTGATCGAGACTCGGGAAATCGCCGACCGCATCCGAGGCGAATTGGGGCCTTTGCAATGACCAGGATGCTCGTCAATGCGGCTTCGCTCGTTGTTTGCCCGCCTGATACGCCGGGTGTTCTCGGCGAAATCCCCGACGCCGCCATGGTCTGGGACGCCGGGATCATTCGTTGGGTCGGGCGGCGGCGGGATCTGCCGTCCTCCTATCGCGAATTGCCGGCCGAAGCGGTCGTGGACGCTGAGCAGTCGCTGGTGATCCCCGGACTGGTCGACTGCCATACGCACCTGGCATTTGCCGGCTGGCGGGAGGACGAGTTTGCGCAGCGGTGCCGGGGAGCCGATTATCTGGAGATCGCGCGGGCCGGTGGCGGGATTCTGCGAACGGTCGAAGACACCCGGCGGGCCGGCGTCGACGAACTTGTCTTGCGAGTGTTGGGCTTTTTGCAGCAGATGGTGCGCCTGGGGATCACCACGGTCGAATGCAAGAGCGGGTACGGGCTCGATCTGGCCAACGAACTCAAGTTGCTCGAGGTCTACCGCAGGGCCGGCCGACGAACAGCGGTCCGCCTGGTCCGTACGCTGTTGGCGGCACACGTGGTTCCTCCGGAGTTCCGGACGCGACGATCCGAGTATCTCGAGCTGATTTGCGGGGAGATCATCCCGCAGGCGGCCGAGCAGCGCCTGGCGAGTTTTTGCGACGTGTTTGTCGACGAAGGAGCCTTTACGGTCGAGGAAGCTCGGCGAGTACTCGTGACAGGTCTGCGGCACGGCTTGCGTGCGAAGCTCCATGCCGACCAACTGAGTAACACAGGTGCGGCACAGTTGGCGGCCGAACTCCACGCCGTCTCCGCGGACCACTTGGAACATTCCGGGGCGGAGGCTCGGCAGGCGATGGCTCGAGCCGGTGTGGTGGCGGTGGCGTTACCGATTGCGTCGCTCTATCTCCGGCAACGGCCTCTCGTGGCCCGAGATTGGATCGACATGGGCGTCCCGCTCGCCGTCGCCACCGATTTCAATCCCGGTAGCGCTCCGTCATTCGATTTGCGGCTTGCCATGATGCTGGCGTGCACGCTGTGCGGAATGACGCCGGCCGAAGCTCTCCAGGGAGCCACCATCCACGCCGCGCGGGCCATCGGCATGGCCGAGGAGGTTGGCTCGCTGGAGGTGGGGAAGCGGGCCGATTTCGTGCTGCTGGACGTACCGAACGTCAATCACTATTTGTACCATCTCGGTTCCGACGTCGTGCGAGCCACCTACGTGGGCGGACGATCCGTTTACCAAAGGAGCTCGGCGTGAAAGCGGACTGGCAAAGTGTTTCCACCGACGTTCCGGTTTCCGACCCCAGCGACGTACGGCTGGGGCATCTGATCGCGCCGGCATCACTGGACGGGCTCGAAGAGGACCGGCGGATCATCCTGCTGGGTTTTCCTTCCGATGAAGGGGTGCGGCGCAACGGGGGACGCCCCGGCGCGGCGGCCGCCTGCGACCGAATCCGTCATTGGCTCTATCGCCTGACACCGGACGGATCAGCCTGGGAAGACCATCGGCGGGTGCTGGAGGAGATGGCCGACTTGGGAAATCTGCGTTGCAGCGGTGATCTCGAACACGACCAGCAGGTGTTGGGCAATGTGGTGTGCGAGTTGCTCAGACACCAGCGGATGCCGGTGATCTTGGGCGGCGGCCATGAGACCACCTTTGGGCATTTCCTCGGTTACGTCCGAGCCAATCAGCAGGTGTCGATCGTCAACATCGACGCTCATCCCGACGTGAGGCCTCTTCAGGATGGTCGCGGGCATTCCGGGAGTCCCTTTCGACAGGCTTTGGAACACGCCAGCGGAGCCTGCCGCAGCTACACGGTGCTTGGTCTGAACCGCTTCGCCACGGCCGCCGCACATCTGGAGTACTTGCACGAGCGCCAGGCGGAATACTGCTGGTCTGGTCAACTCACCCATGAGCGTGCGCATGATGCATTCCAGTTGGCGGCGCCCGTTCTGGCGACTTTCGACTTGGATGTGCTGGATCAGGAGTCTGCTCCGGGAGTCAGTGCTCCGAACCCGCAGGGAATCTCGAAATCGGTTTGGCTGACACTGGCGCGATCGGCCGGTCGCTCCGCGGCGGTCCGCTCCCTGGACATTGTGGAACTCAACCCCCGGTTCGATCGGGACGACCAGACGGCCCGCCTCGCGGCGCTCACCCTCTGGCAATTCACGCGCGGCCTGGCGGAACGATCGGCGTCGGCCGGCTAGCGTCGTTGCCTCCCGGGCCCCGTGAGCCGTTCCTGCTACCTTCGTCCGCAGCACTTCTTGTATTTCTTTCCGCTTCCGCAAGGACAGCGCGAATTGCGCCGGGCCTGCCTGGCTTCGGGAGGCAGCGACGGGGGCGGAGTCGATGCGCGGACGGACCGGGGGGGCGGACTGGCCGATCTGGAGTGCAACGAGCGGTTGTATTCGGCCAGGAAGGCCTGCATGTCGGATTCCGAACGGATGTCGTATCCCGCATTGCTGGCCTTCATCGCCAGCGATTTGGCCATTCCGTAGTTTCGAGGGTCGGCGAGTTCGGCTTCGAGCCGGCGTACGAGTCCGTCGCGGCTCAGCCATCGGACGATCGCCGCCGCATGGGGGAGTCGATAGACACGATCGAGGAAGCGCCAGAACATGCGCAGCTCGTCGATGATTTCCGCCGCCGTGTCGGGCTCGGTCGTGACCTTCGCCGGCATAAAGCCCAGAACAAAGTCACTAACCGTCTCCACCGACATCACATCGATGATTTCGGCGCGGTAGTCGATACCGAACTCCAGCAGCAGTCCGTGCCACCCCAAATCGCCGTACCGATCGATCACCTCTTCAGCTTCCGGGGACCGCGAAAACAATCGGCTGCACTGGTCGCAATATTCCGAGGCCGCTTCGGCATCGACATCATCCTGGCGGAAAATCGGCTTTTCGGAAAAGACGCCGATTCCCAATCTCAGGCGGAGCTGTTCAATCGAATTGTGAGGCCTCTCGGGCATTTTCAACCCGCGCCCTTCCACGCCCAGTTTGCGCCGCACGTCCTCCCAAGCGCCGATCATTCCGACATCCAGCCGGTTTCGCGAGAACGCCCGCTCGATCGCCTCCGCCGCCTCGGCGGCGTCGAGGTCGACCAGTGTCGCCATCACCGTCGTGTTCCAAGTGATGTCCCTGCCGACTTTCGCCATCATTTTCAGGAGGAGCTGAACCACGCGATCGCGCGTGGCCGGATGATACTCGGCGATCTTCCCCAGAGCGATCACGGCCGCCGAGCGGCCATCCGTGCTCGCGTGCTGGTCCGTCGCCAGCCGGTCCAACGGGGCGATCGCGTTTTCACCGATCTTTCCGAAGACGATCGGCAACTCGTCCAACACCCAGTCGTCTCCCTCTTCCAAGCCGTCGATTTCGCGGAGCAGCCCGATAAGCGGCTCCACGGCCTCCTCGGCCTTCAGGTCCGCCAGGGTTCTCCAGGCGGTGACCGGCAGCAGTGCGGCGCGCCGCCCGTGGGTGGCCGGACCGTCGATCTTGTTCGGCCGGTCGCAGTCGCCCCATTGGAGTACCAGGTCGATGAGTGAATCGATCTCCTGTTTCGACACACCGGTTGCCGCCAGATAGAAACCATCCCGGGACGCCCAATCGTCCGCGAGTTTGGGCTGCTCCAGCTTCGCCAGCCGCTCGACCAACAACGCATTTTGACGGTTCATGCCGGTTCCTCCTTGCAGGCTCTTGGTTCGAAAGCAACTGGTTCCCCTATCGACTGTCCACTGATTATGGACGATTCGGCCGATTCGTCCAACCTCAAACACAGGCCAGCGTGAGGCAGTCGATCCGCGCTCAGATCGAAAACGCGAAACCGGCCACGGTTCGCGTCATTCCCAGCAGAAACATCTCACCGACCGATGGAATGTTCATCAGTGGGCACCTCTCGCTCGAACGGTGCCGAACGTGAAAAAACGAATAGAAAAAAACGCGGCCGCATTTGCGCGGCCGCGGTCTTCGGAGTTTCGTTGCGGGCCCGAACCGGTGACCGGTTCTAGCGGTCCTGGATGGTGACTTTTCCTCGAGTCACCCACACGTCGCCCTCCTGCGTGGTAATGCCGCGGAACGACTTGAGGCACTTGAGGAATTCGGCGACTTCCTTGATTTGCGCGATGGGACCGGCCGGCTGAGCCTGGTCCGCCGCCACGTTGATTTGGCCCAGGAACATGGCCGCGTAGTCGGCCCAGGGCAGCAGCGTGTCGATGAAGCCGGCGAAGTTGAAGTAATAAGCGGCTCCCGCCTTCCGGTTGGCGAATTCGGCCACGT
>JALSIV010000397.1 GCA_026989685.1 Pirellulaceae bacterium
TCCTCCATCGTGCGGATTGTGTGATAACAACAGCATGACGGAAGAGCCTTTTTCTGTGGATATCAGTTTTCCAGATACCAAGACGTTTTCTCAGAAAGTGCAGATGGAAACCGGCCGGACGCAATTGGAACGGGAACTGTTGGCGCTTGGAGTGCTGGCGGGGTACTCGGCCAGCGCCGTGCGGGAAATACTGGCGGAGATCTACGGGGAAGAGAACGTGCCGGCCGTGCGGACAATCCAAGTGCGAACAGAGAAAGTGAGATATCACTGTTTGGAACAGTTGAAAACCTGCAAGGATGGGGAAAGCCAGGAAGACAAGCACAACGCATGAACGAATCGGGAGTTTTCGCTGACTTGCTCTGGGAGTTCGACGAACGTTTGCGCGGGGGAGAGTCATGTTCATGGAATGAATACCTAAGACGATGCAACGTTCCGAAGGAATACTGGCGGGATGCGATTTGCGACTTGGTTGCCGTTGAAGCCCAGCACCGTGGTTGGGAGGAATCGTGGATTGCTCATCAGGTGAAGTTGGTGGAAATTGCCGAAGACGCGGAATTGACAGCCGCGGTATTACGATCCGTATACCGGGACCAGGTGGCATGCGGGCGGAGACCACGCTGGAGTCGTTTTTCGTCATACGGAATCAATGCGTTGGCACTGGATCTCCGTGAGGTTGGAGAACCGCTGGCGCTGGGAATCGCAGTTGGTCAGCGGTATCGCGTCGAGCAGCGTGTTGGAGAAGGTAGTTTCGCTGTCGTCTACCGGGCAGCGGACAGGACAGGTGAAACGGCCGTGGCGTTGAAAGCGGGATGGTGCCGGTCGGAGGAAGAACGGCAGTTGACGGACCGTTTGATCGCGGAAGAATGTCGGCTTTTGCACGCAGCGCGAGGCCCCGGTGTACCGCACGTGTATGGGCTTTTCGGTTGGAAGGACCACCCTGTGCTGGTTACCGAGTTCGTTGAGGGGCAGTCGTTGTCAGCATACCAGGAGAACTGTACTGTCGAAGACGAGGAGGCTGCACGGATCGTCATGGCGATCGGGCGGGTTGTCGAACGCTCACACCGGCTCGGCCACATTCACCGCGACCTAAAACCGGACAACATCATCGTGCGTGATGGTGGCGAGGTGTACGTGATTGATTTTGGGATTGGACTGCGGGAAGAGACGCAGTTCTCGGACGGGGCGGCGAGGGCAGGCACTCTCCGCTACATGGCACCGGAAGCGATTGTACAAGATGTCACGCGGCTCGACGCCCGAACAGATATTTGGTCTCTTGGAGTCATCCTCTACGAACTACTGGCCGGCGAACGGCTTTTTCCAGGAAGAACAAAGGAGAGCGTGTGGGTGGAAGCAGTGGCGGGAACCTGTATCGGCAAGATTGCCGCTGCTCGTATCGACCCGAGGTTCAAGGACGTCCTGACACGTTGCTTTGCATTTGAACCGGGTGATCGTTTTCCGACAGTTGCGTCGTTTGTTGCGGCGATTGCCACTTGTTTACATGAGAGACGGAGATGACATTGACACGTGAAACGGATTGGAATGCTTGGGAGTTGGGCCGGGAACTGGGGGTCGTTGTCAACACGGTGCAGGATTTCGGGAATTGTGTCGCGCAGCTTCGGCAAGTTCACAAAGGGGCCGAGCAACCGGACAAGGTGTCGCGAACACTGGTTCAATGGGCTGTGGGGCTGGGACACGGATTACTCATCTACCTCGACAAACTGGTGCGGCCACTGGAGAGTCTGGGAATACGCATTCCCGATTGGGCGAACAGCGACGACTACGCTTCGGGGCACTATCGGGGCGTGAAAGATATGACGCCGTGGACGCTCGAACGGCTGGAAGCGGACAAAAAAATGTTTCAAGCGGGGATCGAAACACTGCTTGCTCGTGTGAAGAATCGGATGGAGCAAGAAAGCAAAATACGCAGTGGCCTTTACGAACTCGCGTTGTTTGTCACTGCGTACACACCGGGCGACAGTGGAACGGAAGAGATGAAACAAGCAGCTGCGCGAGCGGAGTTGCCACCCAACGTTTCGGAGGCGGTCTTGACGGCTCTATCGCAAGAAACAGATCGCGATAACCTTCGTAAGCTGGCCGATCGGCTGTCGTATCGAGTTCGACGATATTTATTTTATGGAACCGCGGACGAAGAAGATTTGGGTGACGACGACACACCACCAGGACTCGATGATTTTCAAAGTCAGCTACTGTAGAAACCCGTTTTCCCGAAGCCACGCCTGGGCGGCCGCCTCGATGATGTCCTGTTGGGTGTGCGGTCGGCGCCCGCTGAGTTTCTGCTCAAGGCATGCGCGGCGAAGCGCTTCCGCCGTCTTCGGGCGAAGGCGGGTCGTGACCGGAACAAGCAGCTGGCCCACCAGCCCCGGCTCGGCTTGAGAATCAGCGGTCTTTTCAACCTGTTGGGTGCGACGGCGGCGCCCTACCCTCTTTTTCGGCTGCTCGGTGTTTCTGGAGCTATCCTCCGGCTCCTGCGTCTCTTCGCTTGCCGGGCCCGGTTTGCGGCCGGCCTTAGCACTGCCTCTGCTGGCATCCGCCTCTGCTGTCTTGATGGCCTGGTTTCCGTGGATAAACGCCACCGCCTCGGCCGGCAGCGTGAGTGCTTCGTCGATTGAGCGTCTTTCAGCCATTGGCTACCCTCCGTCTGGCAGGTGTTTTGCGCGGCGAGCGCACGCGAACTCGCATCAGTTCCTGGAACAATTGTGTCATTTCCTCTGCCGCATGGGCCGTTTTTCGCCCCATTCGTGTCACAACCGACGCCTGCTGAGCGGCGTCCCGGTACGCTTGAAGATCGCGAATAACGTGTTTGGTCGGCCGCACGCCGAGCTTCGGAGCCACCGCTTGGAGCTCCCGGCTGATGGTGTCGCGGCGGCGGTACTTGTTGAGCACGAGCCGCCCCTCGGGCCGGCCGTGGTTGATGCCCTGGGCGTACTGCAGGATGGCCACCGCTTGCTGGACGCTTCGAACATCGAGAATGGACGGGGTCACGGGCAAAACGGCCACATCGGCGAGAATGAGCAGAGTGCGGCTTAAATCATCGATCCCGGCCGGACCATCGGCGATGACAAAATCGTGGCTTCTGGCGAGTCCTCGTGCGTCTGAGAGGCATTTTTCGGGGGAGTCCGTGGTCGCAACCGTGATTTCCGGCTCCACCTCGGCGATCCAGCTGGAACTAGAACCCTGTTTGTCAGCATCCAATAACGCCGTTTTACGACCCTGGTCGTGCAACCACACGGCCAGGTGCACGGCGAGCGTCGACTTGCCCACGCCGCCCTTCGTATTTGCGAACACGAACATCATGGGCCGGACGTTAGCGCAGTGCCGGCAAGCTGGCAAGTATGTTTTTTTGCTTTCCAGACAGCTTGCCGGCTTGTCCGCCAGCTTGCCTGGTTGCTGGCCGTCTTTCCGGCTTTCCCGCCAGGTTGTCGGCTTGCTTACATGCTTGCATGCAATCAAGCCAGCAAGCTTGCATACCAGCAGGAAAGCAAGCTTGAAAAAAGTGATTGCGCCGGTGCCGAAAGTGGGCTATGGTGCCCGAGCCCGTGGTTTAAGCCGCTTAAAGCTAGTTGAACTTGGTTTCTCCCAGGGCACCGCCCACCTGCCGCCTGGTCGGTATCAGCGACGATACCGTTAACGAAGGCAGGAAACGTACCGTCAACGAAGGCAGGTTTTGCCGTTAGCGAAGGCAGAAATACCGTCCACGAAGGCAGAAAAGTACCGTGAGCAAGGGCAGATTCATACCGTTAGCGAAGGCAGGAAAGTACCGTTAACGAAGGCAGGTTTTTGGGTGAAAACGAGAATTATTTTAGGGGCTTGCGCACCGGCAATACTTATATAAAGATCTAACAAAGATCAACAACTGGCAGTTGCTTTTTACCGGATCAGCATGGGGCAGGGGACAGCCAGCAGTGCCAAGAAGATTATTCCGTTTCCGGTTGACCGGAAGCTGGGTGCCGATGAACTCAACATCTGCGAGTTTCCGCTGTGCGTGGCGGGGCGCAATTTCGCAAGCGACGTCAAGACGCTCAAGTTCGAAGATGACATTTTCGACGAAGGTCGTGGTAAGCACATCCATCGCAGCTTGACCGTTTCCGGCAGTGACGCGTTCGGATTGCCGACGCCCGTCGACAGCGATGTACTGCTGGTGCTGATGCACCTTACGAACATGCAGAACACGTTCACGAAGGCCGAGGTGAAGTTCACTCGCTACGAGCTTGTGAATATGCTTGGCTGGAGCCACGGCGGGCACTCGTACAAGCGGCTCGAAGAGTCGCTGAACCGCTGGGCCAGCGTGACGCTCTACTATGGGCAGGCCTGGTGGGATAAGGCGGGCCGCAAGTGGCGAAGCACCACGTTCCACGTGATCGAGTCGGTGGATCTGCGGGGCCGCGCAACGGCAAGTGAAGACGTGGAATCGTCGTTTGTCTGGAACCACGTGATTTTCGATAGCTTCAAAGCCAACCATATCAAGCGGCTCGACCTGGATACGTATTTTGCCTTGAAGTCGCCTGCTGCCCGCCAGGCATACAGGTTTCTCGATAAACGATTCTACCGGGCCCGTGTATTGCGCTTCGATCTTCGCACGTTCGCCTGCGAGCATGTGGGCCTTAGCCGCTCGTACGACAATTCGCAAATGAAGCGGAAACTGGGAACCGCATTGGCCGAACTCGAAGAGATCGGTTTCCTTGAGCCGCAAGATCGGGCTGACAGATTCCACAAGGTGCGCCGTGGGCAATGGCAGATCACGCTGATCCGAGCGGGCCAGGGGGCCGCGATCGAGGTCCAGGATGAGGAAGAAGAAAACGGCGGATTGCTCCATGAGCTTGTCAAGCGCGGCGTGCATGAAACCATCGCACGCCAAATCGTCCGTGATACGCCCGAAGAGAAGATCCAGCAGAAGATCCGAGTCCACGACTGGCTGCTTGAAAAGAAGGGCTCGCGAAGGCCTAAAAATCCGGCCGGCTATCTTGCCGCATCGATCCGCAACGATTATCCGGCGCCGAAAGATTATGTTGAGAAACGGGCCACCAATCGCACTGCCACCAAGACGGTCCGAAAGAGAAAAGCACAAGCCAAGAGACCGGCAGCTGATAAACCACATGAATCAGCTGAAGTGGATGCCAAGAAACGAGCCGCATTCGATAAGTTGTGGAGCAGTCTGTCGGGCAGTGCGCAACAGGACCTGGAAGCCAAGGCGATGGACGAACTCGATTCGCTGACTGTATCGGTTTGCGACCGTCTTCGCCGAAAGGGCGGACGGATGTGGGACGAGATGCGCCAATCGGTCCTTTGCCGTCACGCCGAGAAAAGCGGCCTTCTCCGATTTGAGTAAGAACTCCGGCGCGTGTATTCTCATTTCCGCAGAGCCAGGATCGTGCTCTGCGGTCGTTAATGACGCAAACGCGTTGTGACGCGCTTCCGTTTGGGGGGAACACCCGGTAAACGTGGCCACCAACCACGCTAAGGGGCAGGGTTAACCGCCTGCACGTTTTCCGCCGGTAGAGCCGGATGCCGCGAGAGTGGCTTGTCCGTGCTCGATGGAGGCTCGCTGGAGTAATCCTTTCTGCATCTGTATCGCAGGCAAGAGTAATCCCAGCGTTCGATCCAATAGGTCTTGGCAACGGCAATCTGCGCCGCCGAGCGGGGAGGGGAAGCGGCCTGGGAGGGGACGGGTTCCTCTTCCTGTTCCCATTCCTCCGGGCATGGCCGGTGGTGGAGTGGCCGGGAGGGCGCTCAAAGGGCAGGGACCGGGCTCTTTGGGCGGCCTTTGCAGGTGGGCGTGCCGTTGCCGGGAACGAGGGCGATGCGGACAAACTTGGATACTGTCTTGGTATCAGCATCCAAGCCGTCATGTGCCGAAGTCGGTGAGGGGACTGCGGTCCTCGAATCCGCCCACGGGGTTCGTCTCCCTGTTTGGGGAGCGTTCAACGTGCGCCGGCGTCGGGAGCCGGTACGCCTGTGAGGGCGGCCGCCGCACGGTGACGCGTGCGGGTATCGGAGCAAGTCTCCGAGCGCGAAGAGCTCAACGATGAAAGGCCCGTAAGGGCTTGCCGGTAAGTTCTCATGGAGACACCGCCGGAAATGCCCGCGGCGGCCCGATAGGGCGGCTGTGGGTGGCGAAAGGTCCTTGGCTCATGGGTAAGGGAGGAGCTTCTTTCTTCTGCCCCCTGAAATCTCCCCGCCAGGTTCCGCCTGGGGGAGGAAACTATGGCGGCCTGACAGCCGCACATAGAGCCATGTTCGACTCCGCGGGGTAACGCCCGCTAGCCATGTGACCATGAGAATGACGGGCATGACTAACGCAGGAAGGGCTTGAGCGGCCGGGAGTGGTTCCCCGGTGCCCGGTATGTCGGCCGGGTGATTGAAATGCTCAAGTCTGGGAGTGGGGCCCAAGTAGAGAGTCGGAGGTCGGCTGCCGCGGGAGCGGTGGCAGGCGCCGAGCGGTGCGCCCGGGAAGGCACTCGGGACCCGTGCTGTGCTGACAGGTGGTGCTGGGCACGTAAGCCGACGAAAGGGCTGACTGGCATTTGCCAGACGGAAGTGAGCGGCCTGCACCGTGGTCGCGGTTGGCGGACACCGCAAAGAGTGTCCGGAGCGGCCACGCGTGCAGGTTCCATGGAAGGATGCAACGGCGGTCAAACGAGACGGGTTCGGGAGGAGCCGTGTCCTTTGGCAGCGAATTGGCGATGCACAGGACCGGTGCGCCGAGCATCGGGCACCTGTGATCGCTCGAGGGTTTAAGCGGTACGCCAATGGAATTGGCGGCGGTCTAACTTGGAAGAAAGTAAGCCGCCGCCAACCAGGGCGAACATTCCGCAGCGAAAAGGTTCGCAAGCGAAAGGGACGAGGTTTCGACCGTGGTTGTCGCAGGCAGCGTCCGGGCGGCATGGATGCCGCATGGGGACGCTTCCACATGCCGAAAGGATTTGTGCATCTTGGGGCTTGAGCCGGAAATCAGGCCCCACCATTTTTCATTTTGGTCGAGGCGGTATGCGGTACCGATGTGAAGCAACCAGCCTGGAAGGGTTCATTCAGATCCTGGCCAGCAATTACCTGCCGCACGGATACTGGTTCTATGTGACCGGGTTGGTTCCCGAGGGCAAAGATCCGCAGTCGGTGGACCGGAAACTCATCGAGAAGTACGAGATTGCCCTCTCGCGCCAGCAGCGGGCAAGGCGAAAGAAAGCCGGCCTTGCCAACTTGCAGTATGTCCGGATCGGGCCGCTCTTTGTGTTGCTCGCCACCCACGGCCGCCACCGGTTTTTCGACGATGAGGGGACGTGCGTGAGGGATATCCGCAAGTATCCGCTCCAGGTAGGCGGCTATTCGCTGACGGTTCGGCGCGGGGATTTTCTCAAGAAGGCGGCCGGCGAGAGGCAGGCGGTGGTTGACCACCGCTACCGGGTCCGGGTGCAGATCGGGCGGGAGAGGTACCGGGAGCTGATGGCGTATTTTCTGGAGATCGCCACGCACCGGCGGGCCGAGGCGCTGGCCCGGGAGTTTTGGAACGTGCCGTTCGAGCCCTATGCTCCGATCCGAAAGCAGTTGCTGCAGATCCTGCGGCGAGTCAATGCGAAGCGCTCGGCGATGGGCTACGAGAAGCTCTCGCCTGACGTGATCCGGTACCGGCGAAAGATCGTCTGCCCGTTCGGCGATCTGGCCAGCGACGCCAGAGCCGCCTGACACTTGATGTGCCCATCGGCCGTTGGGCCCCGGAGAATGCGAGCCATGCTACACGAGTATGGCAAGGGGCCGGGGAAGAAGTGCCGATTCGGGCCCGCCACCTGGCCTGGCAGCCAGCATGCGCCGGCACCAATAAATCAGCTTGGCTTCGGTTTCCGGGCCGCTTTACTGCTGGGTGTCAGTGTGGTGCTGTTTAGCGATCCAGCGGGAGGCTTCCCGGATGACGGCAATCAGCTCTTTTTCGTTCTTGTCGAAGAAATTCTTGGAATACCCGGTCTTATCGGTCGTCATCGACTTCCAGGAACGCGAAAGGGAGTAATCATAGTACGAGTAGCCGGACGGGGCTTGGCGAAGCCAGATCGATGCGGCCACGGCACCTTCGCGTACAACATGGACCGGGTCCGGTGTTTCCGCGGTCTTGGAACGTTTGGATTGTTTGGTCGTGTTCTTCGTCTCCATGGCGTTTCAACTCCTCAAACAGCAAGTCGTCAACACCACGAGAATGCCACGGAAGGAAGGCTTACTCAAACGAGGTTCGCTGAGTAGGAAGGAGGTGTTGGGTTGGGACGAGCTACGACAGAATCTCGCGGTCGTGAAAAGTCATGGCTTGTCGGACGTGGCGGAGTAGACAAATGAACGAGGACGCGGCAATTGTGTCAATGGGGCCAGAACTTTGAAACACCTTGACCGAACGCTACTAATGAGTGATAACTACGAAGAACGACGTGTTTTTTCGGAAAAACTGTGGACGCGGGCGCAGATGGTCAGTGAGCAAGAAATGGCTGACAAAGATGATTCGGTACTTACGATCGAGGAACTCTCGGAGTATTTGAAGGTACCAAAGTCAACCCTCTACCGCCTGGCTCAAGAAGGCAAGGTGCCGGGCCAAAAGGTGGGAAAACACTGGCGGTTTTTGAAGTCTCGCATTGATCGATGGCTCTACGAGTGCGGTCGCCAGGGAGAATAGCAATGGTCGAGTCGTTGGCAGATAAGATTTTGCGACAGCTCGATCATGCTGCCGGCATCTATTACCGATTGATTCTGGTTGTAGCACCGGCAGGCGAGGGGAAGACTGTTGCTCTTTTGGATGTACAGGATCGTACGGATGCGCCCTTGGTGAATGTCAATCTGGAGCTATCGCGCCGAATGCTGGATTTGACTGAGCGCCAGCGGGCGTTGGAGCTGCCGCGTCTTCTTAGGGAACTCGTAAGCAAGAGCGAAGGCGAGATGATCCTACTCGACAACATCGAAATCCTGTTCGATGTTGGTTTGAAACAGGACCCGCTGCGGCTGCTCCAGGGACTCTCACGCAGCAAGACAGTGGTTGCCGCCTGGAACGGTACTATTAACTACGACTCTTTGACCTATGCCGCCGCAGCTCACCCTGAGTATAGACGTTATCCGATGCGTGACTTTCTGGTGGTGAGCCCGGAGGTAACGGGATGAAGACAACGAATTGTATTGCAAGGGAGCAGACGCGATGAAATACGGTGACCTGATTCAGTTTGAACCCATCGAGTCCGTGGTACAGCTGCGGGATGCCGACGAAGCGACTGCCGCCCGGCGGCTTGTCGAGACCTATGTCATCTCCGAAGAGATGGCCGAAAAGCTGGTTGGCATCGTTATTCCCCAACTGCAGTTCGAGCAGCCTACCGACAACAAGGGGCTGCTGGTGGTCGGCAACTACGGCACCGGTGGTAAGT
>JALSIV010000398.1 GCA_026989685.1 Pirellulaceae bacterium
TGGGGAACCACCCTTGGTTACAGCCTCACCAGCGCGGGAACTCCCCGACTCACCCGGTGAATCGGCACCGACCTGCTTTCCTCTTCCGGAGCCGCTCGACTTTTCCCGCGAACCCGACTTCGAAGACTGCGGTTGGCCGGAGGATTTCTCGCCCGACTTTCGATCGCCGGTCGAAGACCGTTGCCCCGACGCGCCGGACTTGCCCGATTGCTTCTCGGAACCGGTTCCCTCGCCAGGCTTGCTCTCTGTCGACTGGCGATCCGAACTCTCTTTATCGCCGGAAGCGGCACCTTGCTGCCCGCGTTCGTCTCGACTTTCCCGCTTGCCCGCTTGCTGGGAGCTCTTTTGCCCGGCGGATTGGCCGGACTGGTTGTCTTGATTGCCCGTGTCCTGATTGCCACTGGACTGCCCCTGTTGTGCGGCCGACTTTGCTCCCGATTGCCCGCCCATATCGGACCGTTGTTGATCCGAGTCGCCCGATGGCTTCTCGGAGCCGGTTCCCTCGCCGGGCTTGCGCTCTGTCGACTGGCGATCCGAACGCTCCTTGTCGCCGGAAGCAGCACCCTGCTGCCCGCGTTCGTCTTGACTTTCCCGCGTGCCGCCTTGCTGGGTACTCTTTTCCCCGGCGGACTGGCCGGTCTGGTTGTCTTGATTGCCCGTGTCTTGCTTGCCGCTGGTCTGCCCCTGTTGTCCGGCCGGCTTTGCTCCCGATTGCCCGCCCATATCGGACGGTTGTTGCCCCGAGTCGCCCGATTGCTTCTCGGAGCCGACTCCCTCGCCGGACTTACGCTTTGCCGATTGGCGAGCCGAACGCTCCTTGTCGCCGGAAGCGGCACCTTGCTGCCCGCGTTCGTCTTGACCTTCCCGCTTGCCGGCTTGCTGGGCGCTCTTTTGCCTGGCGGACTGGCCGGTCTGGTTGTGTTGATTGCCCGTGTCCTGCTTGCCGCCGGTCTGCCCCTGTTGCCCGGCCGGCTTTGCTCCCGATTGCCCGCCCATATCGGACGGTTGTTGCCCCGAGTCGCCCGATTGCTTCTTGGAACCGGTTCCCTCGCCAGGCTTGCTCTCCATCGACTGGCGATCCGAACGCTCCTTGTCGCCGGAAACAGCACCCTGCTGCCCGCGTTCGTCTCGACTTTCCCGCTCGCCGGTTTGCTGGGCGCTCTTTTGCCTGGCGGACTGGCCGGTCTGGTTCTCTTGACGACCCGTCTCCTGCTTGCCGCCGGTCTGCCCCTGTTGCCCGGTCGATTTTTCTCCCGATTGACGATCAGCAGGAGACGACTGCTGTTCCCCCTGTTCCGCCGAATCACCGGCTTGCTCGGAGCTGTGTTCTCCGCCGTTACCGGACTTTCTCTGCATCTGGTCCGATGACTGCCCAGTCGCCTGATCCTGCTCACCTGCCTGCGACTGGGAGGACTCCTGCCGCATTGTCTGGGGCTGCTCTTCTTTCGGACCAGCCGTTTGCTGTTCGGGCGGAACATCCTGAGGCTCAGTGGAGCCATCATTGGGGTTCGGTTCCTGTTTTTCTTTCAGGTATTCCAGTGCTCGTTCGATCACGTCGCCGTCGTGACTTGCGGGGACGTCGTCCTGGGATGTCGAATCCGACTCGGCGGCCTCCTCGTCCGATGAGCCCTCACTCGTGGTTGGTTCCGACTCGTCCTGGCTACTCTGCTCCGAGCTCGCTTCTGCTTGATCGGAGTCTTCCTTGGATTTCGACTTTGGCGAAGAGGAGTCTGTCGCCGGAACCGATTCGTCGGGTGGGGAAGGACGATGATCGGAATCGTCGTTCGCCGACTCTGCGTCGCGACGATCATCATCCGGCTTCTCTTTTTCCTGGGGCTCTTGACCTTCCGCTTTGTCTCCCTTTGGCGACTTATCCGGATCGGTACTGGCATCCGAATCGGAGCGAGGTCGGGTGTTTCGAGGCGTCGACGAATCGGAAACATCGTCGGCGGGTTTGGGGGGCGACTGGACAGGGGCAGTGATCACGAACGCCTGCGGGGGCGTGAGCGTTTGGTTTCCCTTGAGGCTGCGGTTGGTGAGAACCCGGTTGTCCACGGCCAGAGCCCGGTAGGTGACTCGATCTCCCACCTTGAGATTCCACTCGGCGGGGCGAAACACATACTGGCCGACAAATTGGGGCGGCGATTGTTGGTTCTCTTTCAGCAGTGAAATCCGGCGGGGTTGGACGTGGTTGGGAAGACCTTCCAGCAGCACGGCGACTTCCGTCAGGGCGAAGTCCGGGTCGATGGCGCGAATCGAGACCACCTGGCTGCCGTTGAGCGGAACCTCGATGGGCGACTGCTTGGGGAAGCGGATTTCGATTTCGGGCGGCAAATCGGGAATGACCTTGATATCGTGAGACACCAGTTTCTTGGATCGATGTCTCGACTTCGTCAGCAGATCGAGCCGATACGACTGCCGCTGGCCGTCTCGCACGTCGAGCCACAGCGAACGATGCGCCCGCTTCCCTTCGTGTTGCATGGCCAACGCTCGAGGCTGCCGATCGACAGGCACCTGGTGGAGCAGTGTGGCCGATCCGATCGGCTGGTTGGCGCGGGCATAGACGGTAACCCGAGTTCCGTCGATCGCGTCGATGGATCCTCGGCCGACTACCTCTTTGTTGGGCAACTTGGTGTACGGCGGATACTGATAGACCACACGCTCGATCAGCATCGCCGGTTCGGGTTCAATGGTCAGGTGGAACCAGCGCGAGCGGGCGTCTCCGGCCTCGATGCGGTACGACACGTCGGACTCGAGTCCCCCCGTCGACTCGGCAGGAAGCGTGGCGGCAAACGTCGGGCCGTCGCCCGACTCCATCACAACGCGGCGGTCCACCGTCTTGCGATCTCGCGTGCTGTAAACAACCACGATCTGCTCACGCTGCACCACTCCTTCGATTTCCGCCGAGATCGTCACGCGGTCCCCGAACAACACGTGACTGTCGCCCGGAGTGACGCGCCCGATGTGGACACGAGTGGGGCGATCGATCGCATGCCAGGGCTGCAGCAAACGCTGAATGCTGACCCAAGTGCTTTTGGGCGAGGCGACGGAGTAGGCCAGAAACAGGACGGCAATCGCTCCCACCAACGCGGTCGCTCGCAGAACACTCTTGCGGTCGATCGCGGCATCTTGGGGAACGTGAGCCAGGTCGGCAGCCGCTTTCTGGCTCAAGGCTCGCTCCACGAACCGCGCTAAGGAACTGCGGCCCCCGCGATACGTGAGGCAATTGACGAGACTGTTCTTCAGTTCGGGAGTCGAACGCTCGATCAGCCGAGCCACATAGACGGGATTGATCTTCCACAGAATTAGCGGCACCATGCGCGTCCACACCAGCCACAAGGTCGTACCCAGCAGGGCGAGCAGGGCGATGGCGCGAGCCACTGCGGGAAGTGGCCAAATCCAATGGTCGACGATGACGACCGCCAGCACGCCGGCCAACAGGCCGGCCAACAATTGGCCACCGACGATCAGCAGTTCGAACCACTTGAGTTCTCGAGCCGTCGCTTCGAGCCGCCGATGCACAGCGCGATCCGCATCTTCGACGGCGGAACGCAGAGGAGGGGCGGTGCCAGTGGCCATACGAGCGAGTCCTTCTACTGCAGCGACGAGTGTACAATTGTGCCCATCTATTATAGCGTACTCTGGCGTCCTCGCGTAGCATCCAGTTTCCGCCTTCTAGATTCGACGCCAAAAGCGCGGCGAAGTTCCCATCGCTGGTAAACCCCTGCAGAATCGCCCATGCCGCCTCCCCTGCTGAGACTCCACCCCGACGACAACATTGCGGTGGCTCTGTGCGACCTTTCCGCCGGCACAACCTTGTCGGTCGATGGCGGAACCTCGTTGGTCTTGCACGACACCGTTCCAACCGGCCACAAGATCGCCTTGCATGATCTCCTCGAGGGCTCAGTGGTGAAGAAGTACGGCGAGGTGATCGGACGGACCACGTGCGACGTTCCCCAGGGGAGCTGGGTTCACTCGCACAATCTGGAGAATCCGCCTCGGCCGAGTTCTTCGCCGCCACTGCCGGCTGTTGTTCCCGAGCCGCGTTCTCTCTCGCAGGCGACGTTCCAAGGATATGTGAGGGCTGATGGGAGCGTGGGGACGCGCAACTACATTGCCGTGATCGCCAGTGTGAACTGCTCGGCTACGGTCGCTCACGCCGTCGCCGAGCGGTTTCCTCGCGACCGGCTGGCCGAGTGGCCGAGTGTCGACGGCGTGTTGGCGTTGACGCACCACGGCGGTTGCGGGCTGCCTCGAGGCGGCATCCAGTGGAACTACCTCTCTCGCGTGCTGGGGGGCATGAGTCGCCATCCCAATATTGCGGCGGCATTGGTGATCGGATTGGGTTGCGAACAGCTCACTGCGCAGGACCTGGTGCAGATATCTTGCCCTTCCGGACAGGCGGGGGAGCCCCCATCTCGACCGGCTCGCCTTCGGAACACGCTGGTCATGCAGGAGACGGGCGGAACGGAGGCCACGATCGACGCGGCCGAGCGAATCATCGGTGAATGGCTCCCTCGAGTCGGTGCCTTGCAACGAGAGACGACACCGGCAAGCGCGCTGGTGGTGGCCACGGAGTGCGGTGGCTCCGACGCCTTCTCCGGAATCACGGCCAATCCGGCGGTGGGCCATGCCGTCGATCGCCTGATCGCATGCGGTGGCACGGCCGTACTTTCGGAAACGCCGGAGGTGGTCGGTGCTGAGCAGACCCTGCTGCGACGGGCGGTCTCGGACGAAGTCCGCCGGTCGCTGATCGAACGGATCGAGTGGTGGGAATGGTACGCCGGCGTGTTCGGGGCGAAACTCGACCACAACCCTTCTGTGGGAAACAAGGCGGGTGGGCTCACGACGATCGCCGAAAAATCACTGGGAGCCGTACTCAAGGGTGGCTCGACTCCCTTGAAGTCGGTTGTGGGATATGGCGAGCCGGTTCCGCGTGGTGGGCTGGTTTTCATGGATACTCCAGGCTTCGACCCTCCGAGTGTGACCGGCATGGTGGCGGGCGGAGCCAATCTGGTGCTATTTACGACGGGGCGGGGCAGTTGCTTCGGCGCGACGGCTGCTCCCACGATCAAAATCGCCACCAATTCGAAACTGGCTCGCGCCATGCCCGGTGACATCGACATCGACGCGGGTGTCATTCTCGGCGGTCGGTCGCCGGACTATGTCGGCGAAGAGATTTTTCAAGCGATTCTGCGAGTGGCCAGCGGTGAGCCGACGTCGAGTGAACGGCTCGGGTATGGTCGGCACGAGTTCGTCCCCTGGGCGATTGGTCCGGTACTTTGAACAGCGGGCAGGAAGGTGCGGCCGGGGATACCGCAAAATCGGTTTTGGGCTAGAATATCGCCTCCAGCTTCCCCTCTGGCCTGCACCGCATTGGAATTTCGACCATCCACTATGACCGAGACTGCGAGATCGCGACGGGTTGTCGTCACCGGCATCGGACTGATCAGTGCCCTGGGAAACGACCTGGGGACCTTCTGGGACGGGCTCCGATCGAACCGGAACACGATCGCGCCGTTTGACGATTTGCCCAGCGATCGGTTCCCCGTCGGCGCCGGCGCTCGCCCCCAATCCTTTTCCGGAAAGATCGACGAATTCGGTCCTCTGCCGAAGGACAAAAGGAAATCGATCCGCAAGGGACTCAAGGTGATGTGCCGCGAGATTCAAATGGGCGTGGCGGCGGCCCAATTGGCACTCAGCGACGCAGGGTGGGGCGAGGGTGGCTACGATCCCGATCGCAGCGGCATGGTATTCGGATCGGACTACATTTTGACCACTCCGGACGAGTTCGAATCTGCCGTCCGAGCCTGTCTCGATGACGACGGCCAATTCACCTACGATCGCTGGGGAGAGTATGCGATTCCCAAAGTGGCGCCGCTGTGGCTCTTAAAGTACCTTCCCAACATGCCGGCCAGCCACATCGCCATCTACAACGACATGCGCGGCCCGAGCAATTCGCTGACGGTGCGAGAGGCTTCGTCGCAACTAGCGCTTCACGAAGCCATGGCGACCATCGTACGCGGACACGCCGATTTGATGTTGGCCGGAGCCACGGGAACGAGGATTCATTCGCTGCGCACGATCCACATCACCATGCAGGAAGATGTGGCTCGCGGCCGTACTGCCGACGAGATTTGCTCGCGGCCGTTCGACGCCCGGCGCAACGGGATGGTGCTGGGTGAGGGTGCGGCGGTACTGGTTTTGGAGGAGGCCGCATCGGCAGAGGCTCGAGGGGCCACCATCTTGGCCGAGGTCGTGGGAGCCGGCTCCAGCACCGCCTACCAGACCAACGGCCGACCCGACCGCCAGGCCTCGATGGCGCAGGCCATGCGAGCCGCTCTGCAATCGGCGGGGATGACTTCGGAGCAGATCGGCCATTATCAGGCTCAGGGGCTCAGCACCAAGGCGGGAGACGCCGCGGAAGCCCAAGCGGTCGCTCAGGTTCTGGGAGCCGATCATGTTCCCGTAACATCGGTTAGTGGCGGTCTGGGAAATCCGGGAGCGGCAATCGGATTCTTGCAAGTCGCGGCCGGCATCGCCGCACTGCGCAGCGGGCAGTTGTTCGCGCTGCCCAACTTCGAGGAAGCCGACCGCGAATGTCCCGTTCGGCCGGCCTCGGCCGACGATGCTCCCGGCAATTCCTTCCTCTGCGCCGCCGCTTCGCCTCAAGCCCAAGCCGCCGCCGCCATCCTCCGCCGGTGGGAATAGCATGGGACCTCGGACTGCGCTTCGCCGCCGCCACTCCGGTCCGCGTTACGTTCCGAATTCGGGTTTGCGGCGTCCGAGGTGGTGCTTGAGCCGTTGCATGATGCTGCTGTGCATCTGGCTCACTCGGCTTTCGCTCAAGTCGAGCGTCGCGCCGATTTCCTTCATCGTCAGCTCTTCATAATAGTACAAGATGATGATCAGCCGTTCGTTGCGATTGAGGCCCTTGGTCACCAACCGCATCAAGTCGTTCTTCTGGATCCGCCGCGTGGGATCTTCACCCTTCTTGTCCTCCAGGATGTCGATTTCCCGCACGTCCTTGTAGCTGTCGGTCTCGTACCATTTCTTGTTCAGGCTGATCAGATTGACGGCGTTGGCGTCGAGCATCATCTTTTCCAGCTCGGGAACCGTCATCTCCATGTGGTCGGCCAGCTCTTGTTCGGTGGGATGCCGACCCAACTTGGTCTCCAGCGTCTTGGTCGCCTCGGCCAGCTTGCTCGCCTTCGATCGCACCAGGCGCGGGACCCAGTCCATGGTGCGCAATTCATCGAGCATGGCGCCCCGGATCCTCGGAACACAGTAGGTCTCGAACTTGACGCCACGAGAAAGGTCGAACGCATCGATGGCATCCATCAGGCCGAACACGCCGGCGGAGATCAGATCGTCCAGTTCGACACCTTCGGGCAAGCGGGCCCAGATCCGCTCGCCGTTGTATTTCACGAGCGGGAGATACTGTTCGACCAACTGGTTGCGCAGGTCTTTCCGTGAAGGGTTGGCTTTATATTCCTGCCAGAGCCGTTGGACTTCTTCGGGAGCCCGTTTCTTGTAGTTGCTAACGGTGAGCGCCATGCAATCCTCCATGATCCGCATCGGGCCGTATCCCACGGCACCGTCGATGGTTTGTTAGGACATCATCCCTGACAGGTCTCGATCCAACCCCTCTCCGAGTTTTCCAAACTCGCTTATTCGTTGGAAGAGACCACGCTGTCGGACTCCGCCTGTAGCTTCAATTGACTCAACAGCCTCGTTTGGACACCTTCGGTCACGACACGTTCGGCCAGACCGCCCACCACGCAGCCAATGATTCCCCACAGCAGCAGCGCCCCGATCGCGCTCCAGGCGGCTGACTCGAGATCGGCCCCGTGTCCGATAGCTCTCAGCAGAACCACGGCAAAGGCGATCAGTCCGAGGATCTCGGCATATATTCGCGCTAGCGCCATGAGCGAAAACGGCCGCGGTGGTAAAGTCGTGCCAGATCATCCATTTTGAACCGAGCTGGCGGATACCATGCTTCTCTGGATATCGGCACCACGGAGCTGCGGCGTGAGAAAAAATCGCTGAAGCGCTCATGCGGCCGCCTCCTCACTCGCCGTAGTAACATGCTGGAAACGACGGGCAAGTTCCAAGCAGTCGGGAACGAGCTGGAAACCGGCAAGCCCCTCGCGCGTGCTTTGCAGCGCCGGCTGCTCGAGGATGGTTCCCAGGTCGTTCAGTTGCAGCCCCAGGAAGCGGCGACACGATTGGTCGATCCGGCGAAACACATCCGCCGCCTGGTCCGTGCTGGCGGCACCATTGACCACCAGGTGAAGACGTGTCGGCTGTCCCTGTTCCGTGGCACCTCGCATGATCTTGATCGTGGCGTAGGCATCCATCACCGCCAAATCCTGGGGCCGCGTCACCACGATCACATCCTGAGCGTCGATCCACATCTTGCGCCGAACATCCGCGTTCCCGCTACCGCTGTCGATGACGACTCGATCGATGCGGTCGGCGGCTCGGTCGAAGGCGCGACGAACCCGGCGCCACGTGGCATCGGTGACGGCCACCGGTCTACCCGGCGCCCAGATACCTGGAAGCACGCCCACCCCGGCGGGTCCGGGCCGGATCGCGGATTCCAATGAACACCGACCGGAATCGGCGTCCACCAACGTCGCATGGTCTCGAACACCACACAGTGTGGCTGCGTCGGCGCGGTACAGGTCGGCGTCGACCAGCAGCGGACGGACGCCCAATTGAGCCAGTCCGACGGCCAGTTGGACGGCCACCGTAGTTGCTCCCACACCCCCCTTGGCTCCCACAACCAAAGCCAGAGGGAGCGCACCACCCTCGGAATCTGCTTGGCGGGCGTCCGATTGTCGACGCACCAGATCGCGCAGTGCCGCGGCTTGATCGATCATCTTGTTGCCCTTATCGGCAGGCGTCCATCGATTCGATTCCCATCACCGCCTTGGCCAAAGATCGCCGATCGGCCGCCGCGATGTCATCGGGCACATTCTGTCCATTGGTCACGTAACTCAGCGGCAAACGGCAACTGCGGAGCAGCGGAACCAAGTTTCCCAGCCCCGTTGCCTCGTCCAGTTTGGTGAGGATCAGCGAAGTCACGCCGACTCGCTGAAACCGCTCAGCCGTCCGCTTGAGACTCATCAAGCCGCTGACACTGCTGAGCACTAAATGGACTTCGTCCGCTTGAGCCTCCTGGAGCATTGACCGCAGTTCCTGAATCTTCACTTCGTCCCGCGGACTGCGGCCGGCCGTGTCCATCAAGATCACCTCCATGTCGGACAGTGACGCCACGGCCCGCCTCATTTCGCGAGGCGTGGTGACGACCTCCATCGGCAGGTCGATGATGTCGGCGTAGGTCCGCAACTGCTCCACGGCGGCGATGCGGTAGGTG
>JALSIV010000399.1 GCA_026989685.1 Pirellulaceae bacterium
ATTGCGAACTTGCCATCCTTGGCTCCTCCATCGTGCGGATTGTGTGATAACAACAGCATGACGGAAGAGCCTTTTTCTGTGGATATCAGTTTTCCAGATACCAAGACGTTTTCTCAGAAAGTGCAGAGCACTAGGCAACTTGCGTTTTCCGTTTGAGCATTATAGTGGAACCCTGCGGCTTCCCCCTCACCCTTCACCTTTCACCCTTCACCCTTCACATGATGGATCCACTCACCTATCTGGCCAGGCGGTCCGTTTTCATCGTAGTGTTTTGGACGGCTACGCACGCTGCGGCCTCCGATCCCATCTACGCGGTCTCCGATTATCGCCAAACGACGCTGCGAGGTTGGCGGCTGATGATCCATGAGCGGCTGGAACGCGAAAGCCCAAAGAAAACGCGTGAGGCCCTGAGGCTGCTCGAGTGGCAACTGCAGATCATCGAGCAGCACGTTCCGGCCCGAGCCGTGGCCGAATTGCGAAAAGTTCCGCTATGGTTTTCCCCTCAGTATCCGAACGTCAAGCCCAAGGCGGAATACCACATTTCAGCCAAATGGCTCGAAGAACATCGCCGGCCCGTCGAGATGGTCAAGGCGGTCGAGTTCACCAACATCGAGATCTTCGCCAAAGAAGTGCGGCGGATGCCCGTGTTTGTGCTTCACGAACTGGCTCACGCCTATCACAACCGGGTTTTGGGCCTCGATCACGGCGGGATCGAAGCATGTTACCGGGCAGCCATGGCGGAGAACCGATACGACCGGGTGATGCGATCCAACGGCAAGCTGGTCAAGGCGTATGGAACGACCAACTCGCAGGAGTATTTTGCCGAGACCACCGAAGCCTTCTTCGGATTCAACGACTTCTTTCCGTTCAACCGTGAGCAACTGCTCAGCTTCGATCCCCGGATGTATGCCGTGCTGGCCACGGTCTGGCACGCCACGGACGCCGGCCGATCGCAAACGCCATTCGGACCGATCGCCCTGCACCCAAACAACCCTCACTATTTCCTCTGGCGCGGCAGACCGACGATCCTGGTCACTTCGGGCGAGCACTATGGAGCGTTGCTGAATCTTGATTTCGACTACGAGCGGTACTTCGCCGAACTGGCGCGGCATGGACTGAACCACACCCGCGTCTTTTCCGGAACGTATCGTGAGATTCCCGGCTCGTTCGGAATCACCGACAATCCACTGGCTCCCAAACCGGGCCGCTATCTGGCTCCGTGGGCCAGAAGCGATCGACCCGGCTACGCTATGGGTGGCAACCGGTTCGACTTGACGAAATTCGACCCAGCCTACTTCCGCCGACTTGGCGACCTTCTCGCCGAAGCCGACAAGCACGGAATCGTCGTGGAACTCACGCTGTTTTGTCCTCTCTACAACCAGGAGCTTTGGAAGGCATCACCGTTCCATGTTGACAATAACATCAACGGCGTGGGCAAGTGCAACCGCAAGGAGGTACTATCGCTAAAGGAACCGGAATTGGTCGAGTTCCAACTCGCGGTGACTCGCAGAATCGTCGAGGCAGTCAATCGTTTCGACAACCTCTATTTCGAGGTCTGCAACGAGCCGTATGCGGTCGGCGTGCCGGAGGCATGGCAACGGCGGATCGTGCAAGAGATCGTGAAGACCGAAAAAGGACTCCCCAAGAGGCACCTCATCTCCTGGAACATCTCCAACGGTCGAAAGAAGATCGAAAACCCGCCGAATGAGGTTTCGATCTTCAATTTCCACTACTGCGTTCCGCCCGACACGGTTGCCATGAACTACGCTCTGAACCGAGTGATCGGCGAAAATGAAACCGGTTTCCGGGGAAAGGCCGATATACTGTACCGCACCGAAGCGTGGGACTTCCTGTTGGCCGGTGGGGCTCTTTACAACAACCTCGACTACTCGTTTACTCCCGCGCATCCGGGCGGGACATTTCGCAAGTACCGATCACCGGGGGGTGGAAGCCTCGAACTCCGGCAGCAGCTCGGTTTCCTCAAGCGGTTCCTCGAGGATTTCGACTTTGTGCGAATGAAGCCCGATCCGCACGTCGTGCGGAGAACAGAGCCGACGTTGACTCACCATGTACTGAGCGAGCCGGGACGGCAGTATGCCATGATCTTCCACGTTCCTCTGCCGCTGCGGCCGAAGGATCTCTCACGACATCTGCGGTCCGGCCTGCGAGTCCGTCTCACCCTGGCGATCCCCGCCGGGAAATACCGTCTGGAATGGGTCGACCCGGTGGCCGGACAAATCCTTCAGCAACAGCGACTCCGGCATGACGGCGAGTCGCTCAAGCTGCAATCGCCTGTCTTCGACAACGAAGTGGCGTTGAAAATCGTGAAAGACGATTAGCCGGAACACGATCCCCACCCGCCCCCGCCGGGAGTGTAAATCGTGAGGCGGTCTCCAGCCTGAACCTGGATCACGGTCTTGGCCGGCAATTCTTCATCGCTCCGGCCGCCCGCTCGGCGAAGCACGTTTTTCCCGAGAGCCCCCGCCTGCCCGCCGTGCAGCCCGTAGGGCGGATAGGGGCCGCGACGTTCGGTCAACAGAGAAACCACCAGCGGGCGCAGGAACTCGAATGATCGCACCATGCCGTCGCCGCCCCGGTGTCTTCCGAGTCCTCCCGATCCCTGCCGAATGGCGAACCGCTCGAGTCGGACCGGATATCGCAGCTCGATGACCTCGGGATCGGTGAGTCGCGTGTTGGTCATGTGAGAGTGAACGGCGTCGGCCCCGTCCGCCTCGCCGGTTGCTCCCGCCCCTCCACCGATCGTTTCGTAATACCCGAACGAATCGTCGCCGAACGTGAGGTTGTTCATGGTGCCCTGGCTGGCCGCCGCCAGATCGAGTGCTCCGAGCAGCACATCGACGACTCGAGAAGAAGTCTCGACGTTGCCGCCCACCACGGCGGCGCACTTGCGGGGATCATCGTGAGGCGGCGGATTGAGCAGACAGGTGGGCAAGATGAGTCGCACCGGCTCGAGCACGCCCGAATTGAGCGGAATATCCTCGCGGATCATGCATCGCAGAACGTACAGCAGTGCCGCGGTGACGATACTGCGGTTGGCATTCAGATTGCTCGAAAGGACCTCCCCAGTTCCCGTGAAATCGATGATCGCCTGATCGCCGTGAACAGCGACGGCACAACGGATCGGTGCTCCGCAGTCGAGATGATCTTCGAAACGGTATTCGCCATCGGGTAGGCGACTCAGAGCCAGCCGCATTTTTTTGGCAGCGGCGGCGCGAATGTGCTGCATGTAGGCGGCCGTCGTGACCGCCGTATACCGGTCGCACAACTCTTGCAGCAAGCCGGCTCCCTGGCGGTTGGCGGCGATTTGCGCCGTGATGTCGGCCAGATTGTCATCGATGGCTCGCGACGGATGGGGGGCATTGGCCAGCAACTGCCGCAATTCGTCTTCACGCGAGACTCTGCCGTCGATCAACCGGAAGGGACGAATGAGGACGCCTTCTTCGGAAAGGTTGGTGGAAAAGGGGGGCATGCTCCCCGGAGCGATCCCACCGATCTCCGCGTGATGGGCTCGACTGGCAGTAAAGAACAGATGCTCGCCGCTGCCGGCTTCGAATACGGGTGTGACGACGGTGACATCGGGAAGATGAGAACCTCCCTGAAAGGGATCATTGGTGACGAATACGTCGCCGGGCCGCATGTCGGGAAACGCATCGAGAATCGCCTTGACGGTATCACTCATCGCGCCGAGGTGGACCGGAATGTGAGGGGCATTCGCGACGAGATCTCCTTCCGCGGTAAAGACGGCGCAACTGAAGTCGCGCCGCTCCTTGACGTTGACCGAGACGGCAGTCCGCTCGAGAGCCGCTCCCATCTGCTCGGCGATCGAAGCGAACAAATTGTGAAAAATCTCCAGACTCACCGGATCGACATCATCACTCACCGATTCGCGCTCTGGCTGCCTGCGGTCGCGAATCAGCAGTTCGCCTCTCGACAACTCCTCTGCGTCGAAACCCGGTCCCACGACCGTCGTCGACGTCTCACAGCCGACGATCGCCGGTCCGGAAAACTCGTCACCCGGTCGCAGTTCTCTCTGGAAGTAGAGCGGCACCTCCAACCACTGCCGTTCGAAAAAGGCCTGCGTGGTCTGCCGCGCAACGGCCCGTCTTTTTGGGACCTTCGGCGGCGGCCCCTCGTCGGATCGCGCCTGTCCGACCACTTCGACGCGAGCGACCGCGATCTCGATGGGGCGGCCGGGGCGTTCGAAGCCGTACCATTGCCGGTGCCGCCGAGTGAAAGCACGTTCCCAGTCGCCGTCATCGGGTTGGACGACATGGATGGCAGCGTCGGTTCCCTGGTAGCGCATTTCGAGCGACCGTATGGGCGGGAGCAGATGAGATGCATCGATACCCTGCGCGAGCACATCGCGAGTCGCCTGAGCCTCCAACTCGGCGAACAGAGAATCGAGCCGACCGCGGGGCAACTCGCTCCACGTAGCCAACACGGCTCGTTCGGCGAAGCGGCGCACGTCGGCGCGGCTGATCCCGTGAGCGCTCAGGAGGCCCGCAAGTGGGTGGATCAGAATCTCCGTGATACCCAGGGCTCGAGCCACCGAGCAGGCATGTTGTCCGCCGGCACCGCCGAAAGTGACCAGCACATAATCGCGAGGATCGTAGCCCTTGGCCACGGAGATTCGCCGTATGGCACGTACCATATTGGCATTGGCGATCCGCAGGAAACCGTTTGCCAACTCGCACAGCGGGAGACGGGACTTGCCGGTCTCGTCGGCGATCCGGTCGGCAAGCCGGTCCAAGGATCGTTCGACGGCGGCCAAGTCGAGCGGAAATGGAAACAGCCAAGGAGGGATGCGTCCCAGAAAGACGTTCATATCGGTAACGGTCAGCGGTCCGCCGCCACCGTAGCACGCGGGCCCCGGCTCGGCGCCTGCGCTGTCCGGCCCAACCGTTAGTTTGACTCCGTCGAAGGCGCAAATGCTGCCTCCTCCGGCTGCCACGGTCTCGATCGCCAGCATCGGCACCGCGATGCGCACTCCCGCTTTTTCCGTCTCGAACTCATATTCGAAACGACCATCGAAGCGGGCCACGTCGGTGCTGGTCCCTCCCATATCGAACCCGATGGCGCGGTCGTAGCCGAGTCGCTGGGCAGCCTGAGAAAAGCCGACGACTCCACCGGCCGGTCCCGAGAGGATACTGTCTTTTCCCACGAAGTGTCGGCTGTCGACGAGTCCGCCGGCTGACGTCATGATCTTCAGATCACTCGTTCCCAGTGACCGGCGTAGCGACTCGAGGTAGCTGCGCAAGACGGGATTGAGATAGGCGTCGACCACCGTGGTACTGCCTCGCGAAACCACACCGAGCAGCGGCGCGACTCGATGGGACGTACTGATCTCGTCAAAACCGAGCTCGCGCGCGATCTGCTCGACGAGCTGTTCGTGCCGGGGATTGCGAAACGCGTGAAGCAGACAGATGGCCAGTGATTCGATTCCCGCGTCCCTGAGTCGCGCGAGTTCACGGCGAATCTGCTGCTCGTCCGCAGACCGAAGTACCCGTCCATCCGGAGCGAGTCGCTCCATGATCTCCGCCACTTCCGTATGGAGCGGATCGGGTTTTCGGATATCCAAATCGAAGAGCCGAGGCCGGTTTTGATAGCCGATGCGAAGAATGTCCGCGAAACCGGATGTGGTGACCAGTGCGCAGGCGGCTCCTCGTCGTGTCAGAAGACGGTTGGTTCCTCGAGTCGTGCCGAGGCGCACGGAAATGGGGGGGAGTGGCTGGTCCCGCGGCAAACCGAGCGTCAGTCGAATGGCCAAAATGGGCGCCTCTTCGTCGCTGACCAGCCGATAGGGCAAGCCCTGCCACGGGAAAACAAGCAGGGGATCGGCCAAGCGGAATTCGCCTCTGTGTGCATCGAACGACTCGACCACCGACCGTTGGCCTTCCGGTAGCTCGATCGCATAACCGGTCCAGAATCCAGGGGGATCTCCTCGCCGCGACAGGTCCTGGAAGGAACGGGTATCGAGCACAGCGTCGATGCTGCCGACGGTCTGCCCGGAACTGAGCACCTTGCGGCAATGCATCCGTCCACCCGGATCGCGAGCAATGCAATCGGTAAAGGTACCGCCAACGTCAATGGAGAATTGCCAGAGGGATGATCCGCGTGACATGGATTCTCTCGGTCACATCGACAGCTTTTTTGGAGCCTGTAACAAAACCCGCCCTAACGCTTTCCGGCCTCGGGCGTGTTGCTTGCGGCATGGAGTCTTGTGACAGCCTCTTGGTCGATTCGCCATTCTCGCCAGTCTTCACCGCGACCCGTTGCACCGGCAGGGCTGCCGTGTTTCGGCACGGGGAGCACTGCCAAATTCGCAGCAGGACATGGTCGCCGGTCTCTCCTGTCCCGATCCAACCATGTCACTTCGTGAGTCAATTACCGGTCGCGCAGCATCTTCAGGACCTTCTGCCGTGTGCGTTCGACGTCCATTTCCTCCACGGGGCCAACTCGCACGTCCTTTTTCGTGATCCGAGTAATGGCATTGATGGCGTAATACATCGTGCGTTCCTTTGCATCGCTCTCAAGAATCCCTCGAAGCGTTGGAATGGCTTGCGCATCCCCCGCGAGTCCGATCATCATGATGTAGCGTTCCCGTACCCACCAATGAAAATCCCGCTTCAGGAAGGCCTTCCAATCGCGAGCGAATTTAGCGCTAGCCCACTTGCGGTCCTCTTGCGTCAGCGTGTGTTTCTCGAACTCGAGTCCCTTGATTGCCTGATCAGCCAACAAGACGGCAACCAGTGGTTTGGTGTACTTGATTTCCTCATCGGATCCCGTGTACCCAGCCCATTCGAGTTGTAGCAAGTTCTGCTCGTGCGTGGCAAGCCGAGCGAACCACCAACAGTCGGCTGTGCTGATTCCACCAACATCTTCCGTTGGTGTCAACTTTGCCGCGTCGACCACGGCCAGGTCTATCAGTAGAGAGGCGTAGGTCTGCGAAGACATTTCAGCACGCCGGATGACGATTTGCGGCCGGTCCGTGGGCCATTTGGACAAATACGGTTCCCTGTCTTCTCGAAGCAGGATCGAAAGGACTTCCACATGTCCCGATCGCGGGCGAAATCGCAACCAGCGAAGCCCGCCACCGTGACCGCCGCCGTCACCGATTTCCAATTCCGCGCCCGGGTCATATTTGAGTGGCGTCCCCCAGGCGACGGTAAAATGATCGCTCTTGAAGTGCTTGGCAATGCGATCGGGAGGCGGCTCGTCGCTAAGAACAGTACCGGTGACAAGCAGCAAAACACCAAGTGATGAAACGCGCATCAGTCCACTGCTCTGTTTGAACCCATCACCAAATCGGACTGGCAACTCGCCGCCAACGCCAGAGGATAGGTGCCAGCCTAGCTTACATGATACCTCAAAACAGCTCCCGAATGGGCTGTCCGTTTTCCAAGACGACCGGATGCGGGCGCCCCTGTTCATCTTCATAGGTGGTGTCGAGCGGAACCCCCATGTGCCGGTAGATGGTGGCGGCCAGGTCGCCCGGAGTGACCGGCCGCTCACGGATCCGCCCGCCATCGCTCTCAGTGGCCCCGATGACCTGGCCGTGCCGCAGCCCACCCCCGGCCAGGCACATCGACATGACGTACGGCCAGTGGTTTCGCCCGTCGACACTGCCTTGCGTGCCGATCTGAGGCGTGCGGCCGAACTCGCCCATCGCAATCACCAAGACTTGATCCAGCAGCCCCCGCTGCTCCAGATCGGCCACCAGTGTCGTGAGGAGATGATCGAACAGAGGAAGGAGCGGACCGAGACCGTTCTTGATGCCGCCGTAGGGCGGGATGTTGTCGCCGTGCGTATCCCAAGTTCCCGACGCCGTGTGGTAGCTCAAATCGAGAGTCACGAACGCCACGCCCGCTTCCACCAGTCGCCGGGCAAGCAAGGCTTGCTGACACCACAGGTGTTTTCCATAGCGGTCCCGAATCGACTCCGGTTCGCGACTGAGATCGAAGGCTTCGCGAGCCCGGCGGCCAAGCACCAGATCGACGGCCTGCTGCTGAAAGCTGTCCGTCGCTTCCATGGCGCCGGACAGGTCGAGCGATTGACGGATGGAATCGAGCCGTTTGAGCAACTGGCGGCGCGAAGCGATCCGCTCGCTGGTGAGCCCCGGCGGAAGTTGAAACAGCGAGGCGCCCGAAATCTTGCCCGTGTCGTTGCCCACCAAATCGTAGACCGGCAACCGCGCCGCCTGATTCCCATCGAACGGATCGTAGGCCTTGCCGAGGTACCCCCCACCGGCGATGTGAGTACGCGACTTGGTGAAAGAAACGTAAGGGGGCACCGTCGCGCTTCGGTGAGGACTGAAGCGGGCTACGATCGAACCGATGGCGGGATAACGCTCGCCTCGCGTGTTGACGCGCGGCGCGGCGTCTCGATTGCCCGTCTGAAACACTTTGTTCGGTTCGTGGTTGCTCTTTCTTGCATCGACGCTGCGAATGATCGTGAAGCGATCCATCATGGCAGCCTGGCGAGGCAAATGCTCGCACAGAACAATCCCCGGAATCTTGGTTCGGGTCACGCCGAACGGACCGCGATTCTCGGGCGGGCGGTCGGGCTTGGGATCCCACATGTCGATATGGCTGGGACCGCCGGCCATCCATAGCAGAATCACGCTCTTGTGCGACGGCGCCGGGGACCCGCAAGCCCGGTGGTGAAGCAAGTTCGGAAGCGACAGCGAGCCGATCCCGGCCAGGCTGGCCTTGAGCATACCGCGGCGGTCAAGCCAACAGAGGCCCTCACGTGACCGGCCTCGCAACCAGGAAAACGCGTGCCGTTGATGACGGTGGGTAATTCGGGAGAAGTTCATGGGACGCAAACCGGAAACGACAAACACAGTACAGAGGTTCGTAACCGCCATGATACCATAAGACGGCTGGCGGAGATGAGAGGCGGGTGGAATGAAAAATGGAAAATGGGAAATGGGAAATGGGGGGTGGGGCATGGGGTTTGTGGGCCGGGTTGGCCGGTGCGTTCCCGACGCGATTTCCTTTGAACCTAACCCGGATGTCGCGCAGAGACGCTGGGATCGCAGAGAAAGTGGACGAGACACAACACTCTTTGCGATCTCGACCGTCTCTGCGTGAGACTCCGCCATCCTACGGCGGGCCAAGAGGAAACGGCCGACGGAAGGGGCGACAGGCCGGCTCAACCGCACATCATTTCACCTCACTTCGCCAATTCGCCAATTCCAGTGCACGCAGCAGGCCCTTGGCCTTGTTGAGCGTCTCTTGGTATTCATTTTCCGGTCGGCTGTCGGCGACGATGCCGGCTCCGGCCTGGATATCGGCTCGGTTTCCATGGAACACGATGGTCCTCAGCGCGATGCA
>JALSIV010000400.1 GCA_026989685.1 Pirellulaceae bacterium
GCGACCGGACGCGGCAATGTGGGCATCGCCATCTATGAGGACTTCCTGCAAACCGACGCAGCCATCAATCCCGGCAACAGTGGCGGACCTCTGGTGAATCTGCGTGGTGAAGTGATCGGCATCAACACGGCGATTGCTTCCCGCAGTGGGGGCAACATGGGCGTCGGGTTCGCCATTCCCTCGAATATGGCTCGGCGCATCATGGAACAACTGATGCACGAAGGCCATGTCGACCGCGGCTACCTGGGAGTCTACCTGCAGCCGCTGACGGATGAGCTTGCCCGTTCGTTCGGCGTCGAGCCGGGAACGAAGGGCGCCTTGGTGGGAGATGTCATTCCCGACGGCCCGGCCGAGGCGGCGGGACTCAAGCCCGGTGATATCATCACTCGGTTCGACGGAGAGCGGATCGAGTCGGCCGACGCGCTACGGCACCGAGTCGCCAACACCAAAGCGGGCGCTAAGGTGCAGGTCGAGTTCCTGCGAAACGGCAAGCCGCAAAAGGCGACCGTTACGCTGGGGCATCGCAGTGAAGCGCAAGTCGCCGGCCTGAGCGAGCCGAATCGGCGTCCGCAGGCCGTGCTGGAGAAGCGCCTCGGCCTGGCCGTGGCCCCGCTCACACGAGACCGCGCCCGATCCCTGGGCTACCGGGAAAACACGAAGGGCGTCGTGGTGACTCGAGTTGCCCCGGACGGTCTGGCTCAAGTCGCCGACATCCGTCCCGGTGACATCATCGTGGCGGTGGGTGACAGGCCGGTAGCGACCGTCGCCGAGTTTCGCGAGGCGGTGCAGAAGCAGGACTTGGCCAAGGGCGTGCGTCTGCAGTTGCTGCGGAACCAGGTGAGACGGTTCGTTTTCCTGCAAAGCCGTTAAGGGACACTCCCGTAGGGTTCCCAGCGAGCGGTCGGCGGGCAGGCAACATTCATCCCGCCGGCCGCTTCCCTGCGCGGAGTCGCTCTCGGTCCCCCCGTGTCACATCACTCGGTCGTGAGCCCACGGGTACCGCTTCCCGGTCAGGAACTCCTTGAACGGCCCGGCAAACGGCTCATGGATCGACTCGCGGCAATACGCCGCGTAGACGGCATCGAGCAGCAGGGTGATCGAAGGGTCGGGATAGCCGATCCCCCGCACTTCGAAGCAGTCCCCGTTGACATCATAGACTCGGAACCGGTCCACCCACACCCGCGCCTTGCGCAACGTACGCAATTCATTCCACGCTCGCTTCAAGAACGCGCGCAGTTCGTCGACTCGTTCCGGGTCGAATGTCATCGAGGCCACGGGATCAGGTTCTTTCACTCGCACGCCTCCTGCGGACTCCCCACAAGGCTACTCAAGCCGACGGTGCTTCGGACCACTCTTGGCACTCCAAACGCATCACCACTTCGTTGCCCTGCTCGTTGAACACCACGTCGTCCATGAAGTTCTGCATCAACACCAGCCCGCGACCGTGCGACTTCTGCAACGTTTGTGGATCGCCTCGAGCCGGCAACTGGGAGACGTCGAATCCCGGTCCGTCGTCACGAATGCGGAACTCCGCCTGCGTGGTCGTGATCCTGGCATGGACGTGAACGCGCCGGTCGCAGAAGGGGCTTTGCGAACGTCGCTGGCGGATGGCGTCGAACTCGGCGCCTTGCCGCAGGTGCGCTCGAGTCTCTTGGATCTGGTCCGATGTCAACTCGAGATTGCCGTGCAACATCGCGTTGAGCAGTGCTTCTTCGAGTGCCACGCCGGCGTGCATCCGCGTGGTCGTATCGCAACACTGCATCCCCATCAGCATCTGTTGCAGCAAATCGACCAGCGGCGGAACCAAAGCCGGGTCGTTGTCGAGTTCGAATTGGTACTCCGCTTTGGTCAGACAACCAATCAGCCGATTGTAATGACGATCGGCCTTCTCCAGCGCCATCACCTGCTCGACCGTTTCCAACAGCTTGTCCGCCAACTGATCCTTGGGCACATAACTAGCGGCTCCGCGGCTGAGCGCCTCGACCGCAACGTCCTCGCTTCCTTGAGCCGTCACCAGGATGACCGGGACGTGAGGATGTTGCAGGGCGACCTGAGTCACCAACTCCATGCCGTCCATGTCCGGCATCATCAGGTCGGTCACCACCACGTCGGGTTCGGTCGTTTGCATCAACTCCAAGGCTTCCCGCCCGTTCGCCGCGAACTCGACGAGCCAGTCGATGTCTCGCGCGAGCAATCCGCCGACCAGCCTCCGATCGACTTCGGAATCATCGACTACTAAGACAATGGGCATGGCAAGCCCCCCAACAAAAAGGACCCTCACGAACGAGCCAATGATGTCGAACCGCGCGAGTACTCACAAGTGGGACGAAAGAGCGGTGGGACGCCGATAGGTTCCCACCGACTCTGTGGTCCACGTCTTCCCCTCGTCGCCCGACACGTCCACTATCTCCACGACTTCGTCGAGACTTTTTCGAATCAGTCGCACCCGAACCAGCTTCTTCGTGCCTTCGATCCCCACACGCTCGCCCCGGAGGACGAGTTCACCCAGCCCGAGCAGGCGAGCCCGATTGCCTTGCCGAACCGTTCCCGCGCTCCGTTCCACCGCGCCCCCGTGGTCGACCCGCACCCGCTCCCAGCGTTTCTCCCCCGGATCATAATAGTACATCACCGCGCTGGTATCACCGCCCTCAGTAAAAAAAAGACCGCGCCATACCAGCCCGTCGGCAACTTTCTCAAACTCGGCCGAACCCACGACGTTATCGTTCTTGTCCAATACCGTCCATTTCCCTTCGAGAAATGCCAACTGCTCACTCGCCGGCTTGGACGTGAGTGACTCGAATAGCGTGGCCACCTCCATGAACTGGTCATTGGAATGCAATCGAACAAACGTAGGTTCAGCCAACACCGAATCCTTGGGCTTGAATCCGGCTCGCAGCGCGTCCTGCAGGAAACCGATGGCATCGGCATCCCGCTTTAGATCGGCACATGCCAGCGCCATTTGGTAGAGCGCCCACGGACGCACTTCCCTGAAATCCGCACAGCGGGCATAGGCCACGAGGGCATCTTCCCACCGCTTGAGCTGGTGCAATCCGTAGCCCAATCGCACCCAGCCGTATGGCATCTCCGGTTCGGCCGCAACGAATCGACGCGAGATGGCAACCAGCCGCCGCCAGTCCTCGCTCTCCAATGCCTGCTCACTCTCCCGCCGCAGGGCAACCGTGTCGACCTCGGTCTGCTCGTCGCTCTCCGCAACATTTCCGCGGCCGATCACCCAGCGCTGCGCGACCTTGACTCCGATCACCGCCAAGATCACGACCACCACGACCACATGCACAACACGCGACAGCGCAAAGGACCAGGGCCCATTTCGTTTCATTCCCGATTCTCCCCCACTTGGCGTGGCTGATCCTTCCCGCGTCCCGCCCCTCGCCGACACCTTACCCACCATCAATTTATCCGTACTCGGCCCCCGACGCAAATCGGGAGAGCCGGTACTGCGGAACGGAAACAAGCCAAGGCACTCGAAAAACTCCGATTCCAAACATTTGAAGCCGATCTGGTTTACAATCCGCACCAGAACCTGCTATATTGTGTTCCATGAGTAGTCCAAGTATCGACCTGGATCAGATCGACGTCTCCGTGCTGCGAATGCTGCAGCAGGACGCGCGAGTCACTCACAAGGAGCTGGCCGAGCATGTATCCCTTTCCCCACCGGGACTGGTCAAGCGACTGCGCCGGCTTGAACGAGCCGGCGTGGTGCGCCAGTACACGGCGCTCGTCGACCGAGAAGCCATCGGCTTGGATCTGCTCTGTTTCGTCCATGTCACACTCGGTCACCACCAGATCGAAGCCGTGCGTCGGTTTCGCGAGGCGGTGGTGGAGATCCCGGAGGTCCTCGAGTGCCACCACGTCACCGGCGAATTCGACTATTTGATCAAGGTGCTGGTCCGGAACCATCATCACCTCGAGTCGTTCCTGGTAGAGAAGCTGACGCCGCTACCCGGCGTCGACCGCATTCGCACCAGTGTCGTGTTGCGCGAGGTCAAGTGCACCACGGCCATACCCATTCGCCCCGATTCCTGACAGGAATCGTTTCTCCATGACCTGATCCGCCGATACGTTGGTCGGCTTTTAGATACTCACTATTCGTACTGTTTCGCAAGGAGTCTCATCCATGCAACCGGTCAGCCCCGATCCCCTGCCGCTGCGGCGCATCGACCACATCGAATTCTACGTGGGCAACGCCAAACAGTCGTCCGTCTATTACACCCAGGCGTTCGGTTTTCTCAACACCGCTTACCGAGGATTCGAAACCGGTGATCGCGAACGCGCATCGTACGTCATGGAGCAAGGGCGTATCCGGTTCGTGCTCACCGCCGGGACCACCTCCGACAGCCCGATCGCCGAGCATGCTTACCGTCACGGTGACGGCGTGGCGGTGATCGCCATCGAAGTTCCCGACGCGGCGGAAGCCTACCACGCCACCACCAGCCGCGGCGCCACGGGAGTCATCGAACCGACGTGCGAAGAGGACGCTCACGGCGTGCTGCGCTATTCGGCCATCCAGAGCTTCGGCGACACCCTGATCAAATTCGTCGAACGAGACGCCTACGACGGCGTATTCGCTCCCGGATATAAGGCTCGAGCCGTCCCCCGTCAACAACACCACGATGGCGTCGGACTCCGCGAAATCGACCATATCGTGGGCAATGTGGAGAAGGGGATGATGGACCATTGGGTCGACTTCTTCGCCCGTATCATGGGGTTCTCTCAACTCGTTCATTTCGACGATCAAGACATCTCGACCGAGTACTCGGCACTGATGTCGAAGGTGATGCAGGACGGTACCGGCCGGATCAAGTTCCCCATCAACGAACCGGCCGAAGGACGCCGACGCTCGCAGATCCAAGAATATCTCGACTATTATGGCGGCGCCGGCGTGCAACACGTCGCCATGCTGACCGGCGACATCGTGGCCACCGTTCGCGAGTTGCGAGAGCGGGGCGTCGAATTCCTGCGCGTTCCCCAAACCTACTATGATGAACTGGAAAGTCGAGTCGGCCCTATCAAGGAGCCACTGGAGGAATTGGCCGAACTGGGAATCCTGGTGGACCGCGACGACGAGGGTTATCTGCTGCAGATCTTTACCAAAGCCGTCGAGGACCGACCGACCGTCTTCTTTGAGATCATCCAACGTCGAGGCTCTCGAGGCTTCGGCATCGGCAATTTCAAGGCACTGTTCGAATCTCTCGAAAGGGAGCAGGCGATTCGAGGTAATCTGTAGACGTTCCAGACCTCTCCGAAAGCCAGGGTCGCGGGCATCCCGGCTCCAGCCGAGCTCGCGACGCCACCACCGTGTCACTGTGTCGAATGCGATCTGCCGATGGTGAACGACCATGCCCTACTATTACCGTCTCGGACAAGTTCCCCCCAAACGTCACACGCAGTTTCGTCGCCAAACGGGCGAGCTGTATCATGAGGAGCTGATGGGGCAGGAGGGGTTCAGCAGCGATCAGTCGCTGCTTTACCATCTCGCAGCACCCACCGAAATACTTACGGTCGAGTGGCTGGGCACAACCGATTTGGATTACGAAGAAGCCGGCCCCTTGCGTCATCGCTTGTTGCGAACGGGGCCATGCGAAGTCGGGGGGGATGCCGTCAGCGGCCGAGTTCCTCTGATGGGAAACTCCGATGTGCGGCTTTTCATCGCACGCCCCGACTCGTCGATGACCTACTTCTACCGATATGCCGACGGCGATGAAGTGCTCTTTATCCACGAGGGTACGGGGACGCTGCGGACCCAATTCGGTTCGCTCGATTACCGCCCCGGCGATTACCTGGTGATCCCCAACGGAACGACGTGGCAACTCGATCCCGATCCGTCAACGACTCAGCGCATGCTAGTGATCGAAGCGAGCGGCCATATTCGGCCACCACGCCGCTATCTCAGTCCGCGCGGCCAGTTCCTGGAACATGCTCCCTACTGCGAACGAGATCTGCGGCCACCTACCGAACTCCAGACGCACGATGAAGTGGGTGAGTTCGAAATTCGAGTCAAGGCGCGAGGCGGCATTAGCCGCCAAATCGGTCGCCGCCATCCGTTCGATGTCGTGGGGTGGGACGGATGCCTGTGGCCGTATGCATTCAGCATTCATGACTTCGAACCGATTACCGGCCGGATCCACCAACCACCTCCCGTTCATCAGACATTCGAAGGGCCCGGGTTCGTCGTCTGCTCGTTCGTTCCCCGCCTGTTCGACTATCATCCCGATGCCATCCCTGCGCCCTACCATCATTCCAATACCGACTCCGACGAAGTGCTCTACTACGTGGCCGGCAACTTCATGTCGCGCCGCGGCATCGAGGAAGCCGCCATCTCCGTTCACCCCAACGGCATTCCGCACGGGCCGCATCCGGGAAAATACGAAGGCTCCATCGGCAAAACGGCCACGGAAGAACTCGCGGTGATGGTCGACACCTTTCGTCCTCTGCGCATCACCCGCAGTGCCCATCGTTTCGAAGACCTCGACTACTTCCGTACCTGGCTCCCCTGCCCCGATTGACGACTGGCTTCTCATGAACGGCTCCGCATCCTCGCCGCCTACCCCCATCCTGCAAGCCCTGCTGGGCAACTGGGTCGATTTTGCCGGCCCGTTTCCGCCGGCCTCCCTTCCGCTCGAGGCGGCAGTCGCCCGCTACGCCGGTTACCGGCGAGGAACGGATGCATGGTTTCTCGGCAATCTCGTCGTCCGCGTGGGCGACGTCCCCGAAGTCGAACGCTACCTGCGCTCGCACCACAGCGCTGCCGACCCGTCTCCGGTCCCGCTTTCGATCGTCGTCGGCGCTCGGTGGCGCGAGGTGCCCGAGAGGGTGCAACAGCTTTCGGCATCGCTGAATCTCAGTCGAATCGTCGCCATCGAAGGAAAGTGGGACGACGATCAGGCAGGCCTTTGGCGACAACTCACATCGGACGGTTACCGACTGTTTGTCGAAATGACCGGCGAACTGCCGCTACACGAACAACTCCTATCGATCGCTCACGTCGATGCCGCCGCCAAGCTGCGGATGGGTGGAACCGAGACTCACCAGATCCCATCGCCCGCCACGGTCGCCACGTTTCTGTCGTCCTGTCGGTCTTGCGATCTTCCCTACAAACTGACCGCCGGTCTCCATCATGCCTGGACCGGCGATTATCCGCTTACCTACGATGCCCAGTCGACGTCGGCTCGCTTTTTCGGATTTCTTCCCGTGTGTGTGGCCGCACTGCTGATCGAAAGCGATCCCACGGCGACGTCGGCCGCCACCGAAGTGCTGACCGATGCGGGACCAGAGAGTATCCGCCTGGACCAACACGGAATAAGGTGGAAGCAGCATCGGTGGACAACCAAGGATTGCCGACACCTGAGAGCGGTTCGGCTGCTCAGCGTCGGCTCGTGCTCGTTCGAGGAACCACTGGCCGACATCCGAGCAATCATTTCCAGCGAAATCCCCAAGGATCGATCCACGCCGTCTCCCTGACCGATTCCCACTCACTCGTGCTTCTTTTCCCGCCACGATGAGGATCCTGTTACATGGACTGGACCGTTGATCCCCAACGCCGCTCATTTCTGACTCCCGGCGAGCAAGCGTCTCATACGCCGTTTCCCCTGCAAAACCTGCCATGGGGAGTCTTCCGGCGTCCCGACGGAAGTCCGACCTGCGGCGTCGCCATCGGCGAGTGGGCTCTGGATCTCGGAGAACTCGAGGCGGCCGGGCTGCTGCCAGAACTCGATCATCCCTCGCCCCTGTTTCGCCGATCGTCACTGAACCGCTTCGCCAGCCTCGGGCCAGATTCCTGGCGGAAAGTCCGCGAGCGAATCAGCGAACTGCTGGGGGACGACGAAGCTCGTTTGCGAGATGACCACGAACTACGGCACCGTGCGCTCTTTCGCCGGACCGACATCCAGATGCAGCTTCCCTTCGAAATCGGCGACTACACCGATTTCTACTCGTCCCGCGAACACGCCACCAACGTCGGTACGATGTTTCGAGGACCCGACAACGCCCTGCAACCCAACTGGCTCCACTTGCCGGTGGCCTACCACGGCCGGGCCAGTTCCGTGGTGGTCAGCGGTACGCCCATTCGACGTCCTCAAGGCCAAACTCGCCCCGACCCCGACGCCCCTCCGATTTTCGGTCCCAGCAAAGCGGTCGATTTCGAACTGGAAATGGGAGCTTTCATCGGACCGGGCAACTCGTTGGGCGAGCCGATCCCGATCGACCGTGCCGAGTCGCACCTGTTCGGCATGGTGATCGTCAACGACTGGAGTGCTCGAGACATTCAGCGGTGGGAATACGTTCCCCTCGGCCCGTTCTTGGCCAAGAATTTTGCCACGTCGATTTCGCCGTGGGTGGTCTCATTCGACGCGTTGGAGCCTTTCCGTTGCAACAGTCCCGTCCAGGATCCCGAGCCTCTGGAATATCTCAAGTCACCGCGTCCCGATGCCACGTTCGACATCGAATTGCAAGTCGACATTACCACTTCGTCGCTTCCACAGCCGACGACCCTGTGCCGTTCCAACTTTCGCTATCTCTATTGGAGTCTGGCTCAGCAAGTCGCCCACCACACGGTAACCGGGTGCAATTTGCGTCCCGGAGATCTGATCGCTTCGGGCACGATCAGCGGCTCGACGCCTGATAGCTTCGGTAGCATGCTCGAGCTCGCTTGGAAGGGGGACCGTCCCATTGAACTGCCCGACGGTTCGACTCGCACAATGCTGCAAGACGGCGATACCATCACAATGTCGGCCACGTGCCACGGCAAATACTACCGAGTCGGCTTCGGCGAAGTGAGCGGCACCGTGGTGCCCTGCGGGTGATGTGACGCGAATACCATGCCTGGGCGTAAGGCCTGCTTTGCCATCGAACGCTGCGTCCACAAACGCCACAAACGCAATCCGCCCCGGCGTTGCCTACGCGTCCCTGAACACGTCTTCCACACTGTCGGCGATCAGGATTCGTTCGGCCCATTGCAGCAGTTGATCACACTCCGCTTGCTGGACCCTCTTTCGATGCGCGTCACTCACCGGTCCGAATTTTCGTTCCATTTGCCGAAGCAGTATCTCAGCCTCACCTTCCCTCCGGCCTTCCCTCCGGCCTTCCACACGGCCTTCCACACGGCCTTCCGCACGGCCTTCCGCGCGGCCTACATCCCAACCCTCTTTTTTTCCTACCTCATAGCCTTCCTTCTTGCCTTCCTGAAACCCTTTTTCACGCCACTCCCGTGTCCAGTCGATCGACCTTTCTTCGAGCATCGTCTGCATCTCCTCCAAACTATGTAGGGATGGAACGGTCACGTCGGGCAGACGGTCGGGCAAAACGACCTGCTGCAGCCAGTCAACGAAAC
>JALSIV010000401.1 GCA_026989685.1 Pirellulaceae bacterium
TCCTGGCAACTCGATGCAACGACAAGACATACGCAACCTGGTGATCATCGCTCACGTCGACCACGGCAAGACGACGCTCGTCGACGCCCTGCTGCGCCAAAGCGGCCAGTTTCGTGCCAGCCAACTGCAACAGGACTGCATTCTCGATTCGAATGAATTGGAGCGGGAGCGGGGGATCACGATTCTGGCCAAGAACATCGCCATTCCCTATCGAGGAGTGAAGATCAACCTGATCGACACGCCGGGACACGCCGATTTCGGCGGTGAAGTGGAGCGGGTGATTCGCATGGCGGACGGGGCGCTGGTGCTGGTCGATGCGGCCGAAGGCCCGCTTCCTCAGACCCGGTTCGTACTCTCGAAGGCCCTGGAGTGCGGCTTGCAGTTGATCGTCGTGATCAACAAGATCGACCGCAGCGACGCGCGGCCTCATGAAGTGCTCGATGAGACGCTCGAGTTGCTGTTGGAACTGGGCGCTGGCGAGTATCTGGATGATCTGCCTCACCTGTTCGCCAGTGGCCGCTCCGGCTATGCCACCTCCGATCCCGATCAGCCGGGGACATCGATGCAACCGCTGCTCGATCTGGTGCTCGAGCGGATTCCCGGTCCCGAAGTGAACCCGACAGCGCCGTTGCAAATGTTGATCACCACGCTCGACTGGTCCGACTACCTCGGGCAGATCGCCATCGGACGGTTGCGGTCCGGCACGATTCGCAAGTCGGACACGGTTTGCGTGATGCAGGAGGGAGACCGCCGCATCGAGACCAAGGTGGGCGGCCTGTACGTCTTCGACAAATTGGGGCGAACCGAAGTGGATTCGGCGGACGCGGGTGAGATCGTGGCGGTGGTCGGTTTGGACGAGATCGCCATCGGCGATACGATCTGCGATCCGCGGCGGCCCAAGGCGCTTCCTCGCGTTCGAGTCGACGAACCGACTCTGGAGATGCTGTTTACCATCAACACGTCTCCGTTGGCCGGCAAGGAGGGCAAGTATGTCACCACGCGGCAACTCAAGGCGCGATTGGAAAAGGAGCTCGAGCGGAATGTGGCGTTGCGAGTACGCCCCATCGAAGGATCGGACGCGATGGCGGTCTCCGGCCGCGGCGTATTGCACCTGTCGATCCTGATCGAGACGATGCGGCGCGAGGGCTTTGAGCTGTCGATCGGGAAACCGAAGGTCATTCTCCAAGAGCGCGACGGCGTGGTGTGCGAGCCGTTTGAAACGTTGGTGGTCGAGGTTCCCAGCGACAAGTTGGGGCCGGTGATGGAGTTGGTGGGGAACCGCCGCGGCAACCTCGAGTCGATGGCGACTCACGGCGAGTACACGCATGTCACGTTCCTGATTCCGGCTCGAGGTCTGATCGGCCTGCGCACGCGACTCCTCAATGCGACGCAGGGAACCGCCATCATCCACCACCGCTTCGCCGAATACCGGCCGGCCGAACCGGACCTGCCGCGCCGATCCAACGGCGTGCTGGTGTCGATGGCCAACGGCAAGGCCATCGCGTACGCGCTGGACGGGTTGCAGCAGCGAGCCGAGTTGTTTGTAGCTCCCGGAGACATCGTCTACGAGGGGATGATTGTCGGTGAGAACAGCCGTGACAACGACCTGGCCGTCAATCCCACGAAGGAAAAGAAGCTGACCAACATCCGAGCCGCCGGCAGCGACGACAACATCCTTCTCAAGCCACCGCGCAGAATGTCACTGGAAGCCGCGTTGGAGTACATCGAGGATGACGAGTATGTGGAGGTGACTCCTTCCCAAATCCGCCTGCGCAAGATCCTGCTCAGCGAAAACGAACGACGCCGACGGAAGAAGTGCGAAGTGTGAGGAGACGGCGCGGCAGGCGCTGTCAGGCGAATCATGGCGGAAACAAACTCGTTCCATCCCGCTTCTTCCCGCGGCGGCCGCTGGCTGGTGGTGGCTGCCGCCGTGTTATGGAGTACAAGCGGGCTGTTTGCCAAGTCGCCGTGGTTCGACGAGTGGCCGATCGGTTGGCGGGGAGTCCAGTTTGCCTTCTGGCGGGCCCTGTTTGCGGGTTTGGTCGTGCTCCCGATCGTCCGCCGGCCTCGCTGGAGCTGGAGACTGGCTCCGATGTCCTTCACTTTCCTGCTGATGAACGTGTTTTATTTGGGGGCGATGACGCGAACCACCGCGGCCAATGCGATCTGGCTGCAGTCGACGGCGCCGTTTTGGGTCTTTCTCGTCGGCACGCTGGTATTGCGCGAGCCTGTCCACCGACTCGATCTCCTCCGCCTCGTGTTGGGAGTGCTGGGCGTTGGCCTGATCTTGCTCTACGAACTGCCGGGGGAAGCGTGGGAGGGAGCGCTGTGGGGACTGGCGTCGGGGATCGCCTATGCCGGCGTTGTCCTTTCGCTGCGACAACTGCGTTCGTTCGACTCGGCCTTCTTGATCGCCGTCAATCATCTGGTGACGGCGGCGGTGTTGTTTCCGGTGGTCGCTTGGCTGGGAGTTTGGCCCAGCGGCATCCAGTGGCCGGCACTGATCGGATTCGGCGTCGTGCAGATGGGGATTCCCTACGTGCTGTTCACTCGTGGCCTGCAGACGGTTCCCAGTCACGAAGCGGCCGGTCTGGGACTGTTGGAGCCTCTGTTGGTGCCTGTGTGGGTATGGGTGGCTTGGCACCGGCATCCGCACTACGAAGCTCCTCACTGGTGGACGCTGGTCGGCGGAGCATTCATCTTGGCCGGCCTGGCCGTTCGGTACTGGGGGACGAGCAGACCGAAGTGACGCTTCCGGTCATCCTCGCAGGTGGAGCAGAAATGCGAGTTGAGCACGAACACGGTCGTCTGTTACGATAAGCAATAGCGGGATCGGAAAAAGCCACGGTCCCGCCGGTCACAGTACTACCGACTACTAAAGGAAACCGGACCATGTCGAACATGGTGTCTCTTGAGGAGGCTCAAAACAAGCTTAAAGAACTGATTTCACAGCTTGGTCCCGGTGACGAATTGATCATCGTGGAGAAAGGTCGACCGATTGCCACACTCTCTACCAAATCTGCTGGTCCGACCACACGCCGTGTGCCCGGTCTGGGCAAAGGGATGATCACAATCATTGCTGACGATGACGAACACTTAGAAGACTTTTCGGAGTACATGCCATGAGGGCTCTTGTCGATACACATGCTCTCTATTGGTTTGTCGATGGCGATGAAAAACTCTCCGAATCCGCAATTGAGACGATTGGCGATCCTGACAACGAAATCTTGATCAGCCCTGCTTCATATTGGGAGATGGCCATCAAGATCCGTTTAGGAAAATGGCGGCTGAACCAGCCCTATCAGGAATTCATCGATACGATCCTGGTTCGGTACGCCTTCGGCATTCTTCCGATTCTGCCTCTCCATACCGTGGAGTTGCTAGACATGCCTTTTCATCACCGCGATCCCTTTGATCGATTGCTCATCGCTCAGGCAAAGACGGAACAGATCCCGATCGTCAGCTCCGACGATCGATTCGACGCGTATGGAATCCGACGAATCTGGTGAACAACGACCACGCGTTGTTGGCCATCCCTCTGCCGCTTGGCGTCCGAATCGCAAGGGGTTCAATGAGCGGCCGATTGGTCGGCGGAGCATTCATCCTGGCCGGGCTGGCCGTTCGGTACTGGGGGACGAGCAGACCGAAGTGACGGTCCCGGTCAATCTCGCAGGATGGCTCGAGCGGCGTTCTTACCGCAGCTTCCCATCACGCCGCCGCCGGGGTGACTGGCCGCGCCGCACAGGTAGAGTCCCCGAACGGGCGTGCGATGGTCGGCCCAACCGGGAACCGGCCGGCAAAAGAAGAGCTGGTGCAGCGGCATGGCTCCCTGCATGATGTTGCCACCCGTCAAACCGTAGATGCGTTCGAGATCGACTGGGCTGAGCACTTGCCGGTGCTCGATGGAGTCGGGAACATTGGGAGCGTAGCGGGCCAGTACATCGACGCACCGATCGGCAAACGACTCCTTGATGTCGTCCCACGATCCGTCTTTCAGCGAGTAAGGCGCGTATTGCACGAACATCGACATCACGTGTTTGCCCGGCGGCGCCAATGTTTCATCGACACTCGTCGGTAAGGTGATTTCCAGTACCGGCTCCTCACTGGGGCGCCCCAGCAGCGCATCGGTATAGGCTTTTTCGATGTACTCGAGTGTGGGAGCGATGTGCATGGTGCCGTGATGATGCGGTCCGATGCCGCTGGTGGGATAGGCTCGGAAACGAGGCGGCTCGCTCAGAGCCAGGTTGATCTTGGCCGAGGCGGAGCTGTAATCGATCCGCTCGATCGCCGAGCGGAAGGTCTCGGGCAGGTCATCGGGCTCGAGCAGCCGGAGGAATGTCCAGTTGGCGTCGATACTCGATGCCACGACGGACGCTTCGAAGAAACGGTGGTCGGCTGTGGCCACGCCGGTGACCTTTCCGTTTCGAGTCACAATGCGGCTTGCCGCAGCATTGCAGACGATGTCGACTTTCAGCTCCCGGCAAACCGAGGCCAGGGCATCGGCCAGCCCCCCCATGCCGCCGCGGACGTAGCCCCATACGCCGCGATCTCCCCCCGCTTCGCCCATCACGTGATGGAGCAGCACATAGGCCGTGCCGGGTGACGAGATCGACGAAAATGCGCCGATGATACCGTCGGTGGCCAACGTGGCTCGCAACACCTCGGCTTCGAACCACCGCTCGAGAATCGGGCGGACGGCGCCGGCAAGCAACTCGATCGATTCGGGCAGGTCGTCCCCCAGTTGTTCCAACGCCTGGTAAAGGGACCACATCCGGCGGGTATCCGCGAGCCGCTTGCCGACGCCGATCTTTCGCCACGACTTGGGAAGCGGCAGGGGATCGGGAGCCGGCTCACCGAAGACCGGTTCCAGCTTTTCGGCGACTCGCTCCAACCAGGCCGAATACCGAGGGTAGGCTTCGGCATCCCGGCGGCTGAACTTGGCGATCTCTCGGCACGTCGCCTGCATGTCCGGTCCCATCAGCAGATAGCGGTCGTCCAGCAGCGGCGTGAAGGACGAAGGCGTACGCGGCAGGATTTCCAGGCCGTGCTGTTTGAGCTTGAGTTCGCGAATGATCTCCGGACGCAGCAGGCTGACCACGTAAGAAGCGGTAGAGACCCGGTAACCGGGCCATAGTTCTTCGGTGACCGTACAACCGCCCGGCAACTCGCGCCGCTCCAGCACGCATACCCGTTTGCCGGCTCGAGCCAGATAGGCGGCGGTGATCAGACCATTGTGGCCACCGCCGATCACGATGCAGTCGTAGGAATCAGACATGGGGAGAATGGTAGTCGGGGGGTTGGCGACCTACGGCTATGGCGTGGCGGCTCGAAAGCAAAATGCAAACAGCAGCCGCCACTCTAAGAGAGCGATCTGTCGGCACAAGTCGGCTCCCGCCGATGGGTCGCGGAGGCAGCGAGCCGACCAATCGACGAATGCGAACGCATCCCACTCGGACCAACGTCGCAGGTCCTGGGCCAACGGGGAGTCGGGAGCCGACTCGGCCCATTCGCGAGCCGCCGGTCCCAGTTGGCGATAGACCGGATGTTGGCCGACTCTTCGAAACCAGTATTTGGCGTTCGAGAAATCGGGTTCGCGGCGATGCATGATCCCGTGCCAGTAACTTCCGGTGGTCGACTCGATTTGCTGGCTGATCCGGTGCGACTCGTCCAGGCAGTCCCACCGCAGCAGCAGTCCGCTGCGGCACGCCTCGGCCATTTCCGGATCGACGGTTTCACCTCCACCGAACCAGTCTCGGGGATCGGCCCGGCCGAGTTGTCCGCACATCGCGGCATCGGCCTTGCCGGGTCCCAATTCATTCGGCTGATCGCCCCGAAACCAGTCTGCGGGAATCGGGGCAAATTCGGACACGTCCCAGTTCATCCCAATCTCCAAAAAATGCGAAAACCGACGCCGCCCCCTTGTCCCGCCCTCCAGACAGGTATGATAGACTGCCGGACAGTTTGGTACATGTGCCGGTCTTTCGCGATACCGGCCACTCGAAGTCCTCAGGAACTGGCTCGACATGACGGACGAATCGCAAACCCCCGAACCGATCCCCATCTCTCCCAAGCCCACTGCCCCGCCTGCCGAAGCGGCTGCCGCGCCCAACCAGGCAGAACCGCAACAGCCAGCGGTCGCGGATCCGGCCACCGCCGAGTCGGCCGGCGCTTCCACCGAGGAGCCGGCGGTCCGGGCACCGGCTCAAGATGCCGGCGCCGCTCAGACGGCGGGTGCCGAAAAGTCCACCGGAGACGAAGCTCCAAGCGGAGGCAGTGGCGAAGGACGCACCCGGTTCAACATCCGTATCGGTTCGGCTCGGCGCCCCACGACTTCAGAAAGCCCCGATTCGTCCGCCCCGCCCGCCGAGTCTTCCGCCGGATCATCCGCCACGGAGACGGCAACCGCCGACGCTGCCGCGTCGCCTCCCCCTGCTGCCGACGCCGCTCCGGTGGAGCTTCCCAGTTCGGACGATGTGGATGCCGAACTGGAAGCCGCGCTGGCCGGTGGATCGGTCGAGCAGCTCATGGAACAAAGTGCGGCCACGGTGGCCGAGATTCCGCTGGAGACGCGCCGCCAAGCGACCATGGTGCGCCACGACAACGAGCACGTCTTCTTCTCGCTGGGCGGACCTCACGAAGGCGCCGTTCCCTTGCGGCAGTTCGAAGAACCGCCGGCTCCCGGCAGCGAACTCGATGTGATCGTGACGGGCTACAACGCCGACGACGGGTTGTACGAATTGAGCATTCCCGGGGCGTCCGTCGAAGTGGCCGACTGGACCGACATCGTCGAGGGCAACGTCGTCGAGGTGCGGATTACGGGAAGCAACACCGGCGGACTGGAGTGCAAACTCAGTGAAGCCATCCGCGGCTTCATCCCCGCCAGCCAAATCGCCCTCTATCGTGTCGAGAACCTCAACGAGTATCTCGGTAAGAAATTGCTGTGCGTCATCACCAAGGTCAGCAAGAAGGGAAAACACAAGAACGTCGTGCTCAGCCATCGAGCCATCCTCGAGCGAGAGAAAGAGGAAGAGCGCAAGAAGAAACTCGAGAGCATCGAACCGGGACAGGTGGTCGAGGGAACCGTAGCCAACCTTCGCGAGTTCGGCGCGTTCGTCGACATCGGGGGTTTGGATGGGCTGTTGCATGTGAGCCAACTGAGTTGGGAGCGTGTGAAGCATCCCAGCGACGTGCTCGAGGTTGGGCAGAAGATCCGCGTCAAGATCGAGAAGGTCAATAAGCAGACGGGCAAGATCAGCCTGTCTTACAAGGCGCTGTCCGATCACCCGTGGACCAACGTCGATCAGCGATTCCCGCCTCAGTCGACGGTAACCGGTACCGTCACGCGCGTCGCACAGTTCGGCGCTTTCGTCAAACTGGCTCCCGGCGTGGAGGGGATGATCCACATTTCCGAATTGGCTCACCGCCGCGTGGGACGCGTCGAGGACGTCGTGCAGGAGGGACAGGAAGTCACTTGCAAGATACTCAGCGTCGACGCCGACAAGCAGCGGATTGCTCTTTCGATCAAGGCGCTGGAGGCGGAACCGGAACGAGAAAGCGAGCCGGCGGAAGAAGAAGCGCCGGCTCCGCCGCGCAAACGCGGGCCGCAAAAGCCTCTGCGAGGCGGATTGGACCGCCCCGCAGGAGGCGAGAAGTTCGGGTTGAAGTGGTGATGGCCGGCGTCACTTTTGGAAGTAGACCCAGACGAATCCCGTCATTTCTTCGTGCAGAAAGTTCGTTTTGCTCGCCATCAACTCGCGCAGCCGCCGGCTGAGGGTGCGCTGCTTTTCGGTGTCCTGGGCCTTGGCGGCGGCGGACCAGTCTTTGAGAAGCTGGTCGTACTCCTTTTTCCATTCCGCTTGCTTTTGTTTCACCTGTTCCTCGGTCAAGCCTTCGGCAAGGGATCGGAGCGTCACCATATCACCGACCAGAATATCGAGTTTCCCATCGCCGTTGATGTCGTCGGCCCACACGCGCGTACTTCCGGCCGGGCCGGCCAACGCTCCTTCGCGCACAGTGCCGGTTGCTCCCAAATCGTTCGCCCTCAAGTACTGCTCCCGGGACGGCTCGATCAAGACTTGGAAAGGTGTCAGCTCGGGCGTCTTGCCGGCTCCCGCTTTGTTCTCGGACCAGTAGACGCCGCCTTGAGCCGATCCGCTGAGCAAGTCGAGGTCGCCATCGCCGTCCCAGTCGATCAGGAACGGATCGCTGTGCCTTCCCTCCAACGTCAGCGGTTGATCGCCGGCCCGAATCTTCTCGGCCTTGGGAACAAACCGTCCCGGCTCTTTCCCGAGAAACAGATAGAACGACCCGGCAAAGTTGCCGACGACCAGATCGAGCACGCCGTCCTGATTCCAGTCGACGGCGAACGGCCGGGTGCAAATCCGTTCGACATCGTCACCGTCGCCCGCCGGGATGATCAGGGGTTGTCCGTCGGTTCCCTTGAGTACTTCCGGCCGGGAAAACGTGCCGTCTTGCTTGCCCCACAACACCTGGAACAAACCGGCCATCGGTTGCGACATGCGCGAATAGGAACCGGAGAGGATGTCCAAGTTGCCATCGCCGTTGAGATCCACCAACTGTGGAGTCGAACTCGTGCATCACCACACGCCGGGGACTTGGGCGATCTTGCCTTCGGCCTCGAGCCATTTCCCGGCGGCGAACTCGCCATTTCCCAATCCCCGGTAGATTTTGATCTTCCCCTGATTGAACTGGCCCACCAGCAGGTCCTTGGTGCCGTCGCCGTCGATGTCGGCCAGGCAAGGCGCCGCGTAGCCGGGCGATTCGACGCGGACCGGCTGGTTGCCGGCCATTACGCGAACCGGTTTGGCAAACTCGGTCCCCCTCGCACTCGGCACAGTCCACCACGATAGCCAGGTCACGGTCAACATCCAGAACACCGTCGGTCGCATCGCCGGTCCCTCCGCCTCTGAAAGACTGAAAGTCAAGACAAGTGCCCCATGACCGCCAGTATATCCGTTTTCGAGCTGCATGGTCAACGCAGTGCGGGGTGAGCGGCGCGCCGGCAGGCAGGCGACCTGGCAGGTCAGGTTTTCCGGCCCAGGGCTTTTAACATCTTTACGAGGAGCGGCACGATCGCGTAAACTGTTGGCACATAAGGACGTTCCACTTTTTTCAGGTAAATAACCGCCGAAGCCGTGGTGGGATCAGCGCAGCGTGAGACAAGCCAATGGGGCTTTGGCCGACTCGATGGGCGTGGTCAAGCGTGGTGCGACGGCGAGGCGCGTCAGGAAGTGTCGAGGGGTGGAGTGTCGCTGGGCGACCTTCGCAGATCGGCCAGTCGATCTTCCGACAGGTT
>JALSIV010000402.1 GCA_026989685.1 Pirellulaceae bacterium
CGATCCTGCAGAAGGGAGACCGGGTGCGCGTTCCGGAAAAGAAGGACCCGCTGCGGTTCGTCGGGGAATATGTGCGAGGCAAGAAGCTGCGCGGCGGCGGCAAGCCCAAGATTCGCTTCATCCGGGAGCTCAACTGATGCGGTGGCCCCCGCTCCTGTTCGCGATGCTCTTGCCGGTCCCACCGGTGATGTCCCAGCAGCCCGAAACTCGGCAAGTCGTCGAAGTGACACAGAACTGGCACTTCGGTGTACGAGTCGAAGCGAAGGCGGGAGCCGTCGCCGGCATCGAAGCCCGCCTTCCCTTTCCCGCACCGTGGCCCGAGCAGGATGTGCGTCTGTTGCAGATCAACCGGTCCGATACCGTAAGCAAGGTGACGTTCGAAGATCTGGGCGACGGCGCTCGGCAAATGGTCGTCACCATCGCGCGATTGCGCCAAGGAGAATCGGCCACCGCGGTGGCCGAAGTCGAAATCAAGCGACGCATCATCGAGGCTCCTCGAAAGATCGATGCGTGGCGCGTCCCCCGCCGCCGCTCGAGCCGGCTCAAGCCCTACCTCTCGCCCAGCCCCTACATCGAAAGCCGCCACCGCACGATCCGCAAGACGGCAGCCGAGATCGTTTCCGCGGCTCCCCCGACGGGCTGGCGCAAAGTCGAGGCGATCTACGATTGGGTTCGCCGGCAAGTCCGCTACGAGTTCGATCCCAAGATCCGCTCGTCGCTCGAGGCACTTCAGTCGGGAAAAGGCGACTGCGAGGAACTCACGTCACTGTTCATCGCCCTGTGCCGGGCCGAAGGAATCCCGGCTCGGTCGGTGTGGGTTCCCGGGCACTGCTACCCCGAGTTCTATCTGGAAAACGAGCAGGGTGAAGGACGCTGGTTCCCCTGCCAGGCGGCCGGCACGCGGCTGTTCGGCGAGATGATCGAGTGGCGTCCCATCCTGCAAAAGGGCGACCGGTTCAAGGTCCCGGGCAAAAAGGGCTACCAGCGGTACGTCGCCGAATCGCTCAAGGCGAAGCACGCGGCCGCACCTCCCGCCGTCACGTTCATCCGGGAGGCCGTCGGCGAGGCGGTGGCCAGCAAGCTGGCTGAACAACGGTGAAACTGCGGCCCCTTTACTGATCGCGGCGGATATCGTACCGATCGGGCAGGCGAGTCCGAGCATACCAGCGGCGCCAAGCCTGCTTATCGTAGTCGTGGTTGATGCCGTCGCTCAGCAAGGTCAGCGCCTGCTTCACACTCTCGTTCTTCACCGGATACTCGATGATCTTGGAACCCCGGCCGGCCGTCAGCCCGCTATTGCCGTTGGCACCGAACCCGGTGGAGATTCCCGGGCCGTTCATCACCTTGCGGTGCTTCGTCACCAGTGCGTCGATCAAGGACGGAATCACCGAGGCGTCCCCCAATTGTCCCAGTGCGTAAGCCGCGCGATTGATGGTGCGGTTCTCCTTGCTCTTGAGATACCGCGTGAACAGGCGCGCAAACGACGTGCCTTCGTGTTTCTTCAATTGGTCGATCGCTCGATCGACCAGCGCCATATCGGTCTCGCGAATGATCGATTCGACCAGCACCGAAGCGGCCGCCCGATCGGGAAGCAAATTGCCGAGCGTGTCGATGTAGAGTTCCTTGAGTTGCCGGGGTTCCTTGGGGGAAGACAACCACTTGGCAATCGCGTCGACGGCGTGAGGCGACCGGATTTCGCGGAATCCGGCCAGCGCCGCCTGTTGGTCCACGGCCTTGCCGCGCAGCAGCACCGTCCGCCAGCGCTTGATCTTGTTGCGCCACTGCATGGTCTCCTGCTTGGCCTGCTCCTTTCGCGCTTCCAGCTCCACTTCCTGAGGCAATTTCCACTTTCCTTTGTGGCGGACGTACCCCAGTTTCTGGTAGTGCTCGTCGGGCAACACCCACTCATCGCGAATCCGCACGTACCCCAGCGCTCGCCGCGCCTGTTCATGCTCCGGATCCAACTCCACCACCTTGCGCAAGTGATACGCCTGCTGCTCGGAAAGCTCGGCTTGGCCGCATCGCCGGGCCATCTCCCAATGAGCCTCGGCGGTGTCGGGAAGTCGGGTCAACGCCTTGCGGTAGGAAGCGAGTGCCGACGGCTCGCGCTTCACCCCTTGGACCTGGTCCTTGCCCAAAACGACCTCGGCGCCGCTCCCCAAGCGGATCACATAGCGGGCCATCGGCTTCTCGTCGGCGTTGACCCAGGTCCCCACCAACTGCGACCCATTGGCCAGCTCAAAGACGTCGGCCGGGGCGACTCGAGCCGCCCCCGGGAGCAAGATCGCGGCCAACACGAACTTCAACCAGCCCTTCATGATGGTGCCCTTATGGTTCTCCGTAAGAAGCTGTCGCAGAACTCCACGCCGCAAGCAACCCGCCCGAGGCCGGCAAGCGGCGCGGCGGGTTTGGTTACAGGCTCTCCAACTTCAACTCCCTCATTGTAGCACGGCGGCCCCGATTCGCCCCCATTTCCGGGCAGTCCAGCCGACCCTTGGAGACCCTTGACAGACTCCAGACATTCGGATAAGGTGGTCTAGTAGTCTCGATTGCGAGACCCCGCCAACATGCGGCGGCGGCCGGCCGGGCCGACCGCCGTCCCACCTTGACCCGACCCGTTCGCCGCCGACGTCGGCGAACTGCCCAGGCGGCCACGACGACCGTCTCGGCCGATACGACCGTCCGGCGCTTGACACTCAGGCGCTCGCCGTCGCCCCCTGCACAGGAGACCCGCCTCATGCGACGCGACTTCAATCTGGTGAACACAGCTCTCGTTTCGTTGGTAATCGCACTCGCGCTCGCTCCGTGCGGATGGCTGCCGGCAGCGGCACCGCAACGGAAGCAGATCGAGGTATTCCCGCAGAAGGTCCACCTCAGCGGCGCTCGCACTCGGCAAGGCTTGCGGGTGACCGCCATCCTGTCCGACGGGACGACTCAAGACGTGACCGGCGACGCCCATTACCGCTCCGCCGACCCCAACATCGCGAAAGTGGAACCGCCCGGAGTGATCCGGCCGGTCGCCAATGGGGAAACACGAATCACCGCCGAGTACCAAGGCAAGAAACTGGAAGTTGCGGTGAAGGTCACCGCTGTCGAGAATCAGGCATTCAATTTCCGCAACGACGTGCTCCCGGTGATCTCTCGTCTCGGTTGCAACCAGATGGGATGTCACGGATCACCGAAAGGAAAGAAACGCCTTCACCTATCGCTTTTCAGCGCCGATCCCCACAAGGATTTCCTTGAAATCACCGACGCCAAAAAGAAACTGGTCGACCCCAAGAAGGCTCCGGAGAGCTGGCTGCTGAAAAAGGCGATTTGCGATGTCGATCACGGGGGCGGCGATCTCACCGAAGAAGGCTCGGATGAGTACAACGTGCTGCTGGCCTGGATCGCGGCCGGGGCTCCCGAGGGAAGTGAGCAGGATCCGCAGCTCGAGCGGATCGAAGTCTATCCGGCCAAACGGAGCATTCAGCCCGGAGAGCGCTATCGTCTGCTGGTGGAGGCCTATTATACCGACGGCTCGATGCGCGACGTCACCGATTTGGCTTCGTTCAAATCGAATGAAGAGGCGGTGGCGAAGGTCGAAGCCGACGGGATGGTCGAGGGAACCGGCTACGGCGAAGCGGTGTTCATGGTCGGCTACGGCGGGATGTTGACCACCAGCCGCGTCCGATCGTCGCAGCCGGCGAAGGTCGCCTTTCCCAAGGTTCAACCCTACAACAAGGTCGACGAACTGGTATTCGCTCAGTTGCGTTCGCTGAACATCATTCCGTCGGAGCTTTGCAGCGACGAAGAATTCCTCCGCCGGGTTTACCTCGATGTGATCGGAGTGTTGCCCACGGCCGAGGAAGCCCGGGACTTTCTCGCCGACACCAATCCCAACAAGAGAAATGAACTGATCGACTCGCTGCTTTCCCGTCCCGAGTACGCCGACTTCTACGCGGTCAAATGGGGCGACATCTTGCAGATCAATCGCGACATTCCCGCTCGATTGCAGGACAAGGGGATGTGGGCGTACTACCGCTGGCTTTGGAACGCGCTGGATCAGAACATGCCCATGGACCAGTTCGTCCACGAGTTGCTGACGGCCAAGGGGAGCGGCTACCGCAACGGCCCGGCCAACTTCTTCCGTGTTGGCGAAGGGGCTCAAGGAATGGCCGAAACCGCCTCCACGGTGTTCCTCGGTGTGCGGCTCGATTGCGCCCACTGCCACAACCATCCGTTCGAGCAATTCACCCTCGTCGACAACCTGGGAATGGCGGCGTTCTTCGCCAAAGTGAGAATCAAACGGTCGGCCGAACAGGATGAGGAGATCATCTACCTGGCCGACAGCGGTACGGTGAAGAACCCCGAGACGAAAAAACCGGCCGTACCCAAGTTCCTCGGCGGGCGCGAGCTGAAGCCCCAGGAGCAGCAGGGAGACTTGCGTGCCGTACTGGCAGACTGGATCACGTCGCCGGACAACCCCTACTTCGCCCGTCACATGGCCAACCGTGTCTGGGCCTGGTTGCTGGGACGGGGCATCATCCACGAGCCGGATGATTTCCGATCGACGAATCCGGCGTCCAACCCGGAACTCCTCGACTATCTGGCTCAGGAGTTCGTCCAATCCGGATACGACCTCAAGGGACTCTATCGCCTGATCCTCAGTTCCCGCACCTATCAGCTTTCGGCCATCCCGAACGAGTGGAATCGGCACGATCGCATCTACTACTCGCACTACTACCTGAAGCGCCTGACCGCCGAGCAACTGGCGACGGCGATCAGCCAGGTGACGGGCATTTCCGAAAAGTACGCCGGGCTTCCGCTGGGGACTCGAGCCACGCAACTCCCGGACGTCTCCTACCGCTCCGAATTCCTCGATCTGTTCGGGCGTCCCAAACGGGCCACCCCGGTCGAGTCGGAACGGACCTGCGATACCCACATCGGGCAATCGCTGCAAATGATCAGTTCGGAGTATATCGCTCGCAAACTGCGAGACAACAAGGGACGAGCGGCCGCGCTGGCGGCATCCGATATGCCGACCGAGGCCATCGTGGAAGAACTCTACTTGACCACACTCAGTCGCTTCCCCACCGAAGCCGAACGACAGGTCATTTTGGGATCGCCGATCGACAAGAAACAGCGGCGGGAAAAAGTCGAAGACCTGATGTGGGTGTTGATGAACACGAAGGAGTTCCTGTTCAACCATTAACTATTAGAGCCTGTAACAAAACCCGCCGTGCCGCTTCCCGGCCTCGGGCGTGTTGCTTACGGCATGGAATTTTGTGACAGCCTCTTAACCAATAGACGGCAGTGGTGGGCGGCATCACGGCGGAGTGTGGTGAGCCGACCGGAAACGTGGGCGCGGTGAGTCAGTTTGGAGGAGTAAGAACAATGTTGCGAATCGACATGGAATCCGGGAACGGGCGGCGAATCGGGCGTCGCGATTTCGTGCAGATCGGTGCTCTGTCGACCTTCGGTGTCACGATGGCCGATCTGCTGCGCAGCCGCGCCCTGGCGGCACCGGGCACGAAGGAGGCTCGAGCCAAGGCGTGCATCGTACTCTGGATGAGCGGCGGTCCCAGTCACATGGACACGTTCGACCTCAAGCCGAACGCCCCGTCGACTCACCGCGGCACGTTCAAGCCGATCCCCACCAAGGTACCGGGAATGCAGATTTGCGAACATCTGCCGAAACTGGCTCAGCAAGCCGACAAGTTCAGCATTCTCCGCACCCTCACCCATCCCTCGCCGTCTCACGACATCGCCAGCCATATCATGCTCACGGGCAACGTGCCGGCGCGAGGCACCGTAAGCCCCAGCTATGGATCGGTGGTGTTCCGCGAGTGGGGCTACCAAGGCGCCCTGCCGCCTTATATCGCCGTTCCCAACGGCCACCGCTACGCTCAAGCCGGGTTCATGGGCGGCACCTACAAGCCGTTTGCCATCGGCGCCGATCCCAACGCCAAGGGATTTCAAGTGCGCAGCCTGCGGATGCCGGCCGGGATGACCGTCGACCGCCTGCAGCACCGCCGCAAATGGCTCGAACAACTCGATCAGCTCAAACGGCGCATCGACCACGAAGAACTCGAGGTGCTCGATGGCTTCTACCAGCGCTCCTACGAGATGATCGTGTCGCCCGAGTCCTCCAAGGCGTTCGATCTGGCTTCCGAAGACGATAAGGTCCGCCAGCGCTACGGACGCAATACGTTCGGACAGAGCTGCCTGCTCGCGCGGCGGCTGGTCGAAGCGGGCGTGGCGTTCGTCCACGTCGAACGCGGCGGCTGGGATACGCACGCCCGGAACTTCGAAACGCTGCAGAACGCCCGGCTGCCGGAACTCGATCAGGGCTTCTCGGCACTGCTGGAAGACCTCGACCACCGAGGCTTGCTCGATACCACCGTCGTGCTGTGGATGGGCGAATTCGGACGCACGCCGACCATCGACTACGCGCCGCGATGGCAGGGCGGACGCCACCATTACTCCAAGGTCTTCTCGTCCGTCATCGCCGGTGGCGGTCTGGCGGGAGGCCATGTGGTCGGAGAAAGCAGCGAAAAGGGCGAAGAAGTCAAAGACCGGCCGGTGCTGCCGTGGGACGTCGGCGCCACGCTGTTTACCTTGCTCGGAATCCCCTACGACAAGACCTACGTCGAACGAGACCGCAACATCCGCTTGCTCCCCTACGGCACCAGCGTCGTCAGCGGCGGCATGTTGACGGAACTCGCCGATCTATCCTGAAGCGGGTTTCGCCCGCAAGACGGGAGGCGGGAGACCGGAGGCTGTAGGGATAGTAGTGATAACCGATATCCACGACGACACGCGCTCACGGCGCGCAGATGTTACCAAGAAAGACTCTCAAAGCCTGTAATACGATTTGCCGCATCCGCGATGATCTGATCGAGGTTGCCCAACCTGGGAGATCCAACGCATGAACGCCATTCTCTCGCCGAAAACCGCCTCGGTGTGCTTGCTGCTGGCCGCCTGGCTCAGCCCCAACGCTGTACCGGCTCGAGCCGACGAGACCGTTTCCATGCCATCCAACGCACCGATCCTCTATTCGGCTCTGCCCGCAGGAGTGACTCGCGGCCAGTCGGTGGAAATGGCGCTCAGCGGTGTCTACCTCGAGCCGATCCAAGCGGTGCGCGTCCAGGCTCACGGCGTGAAAGCGGAGTTGATTCCTCTGGCCAAGGGCAAAAAGCCTAACCATCGCCGCGTGGTGATCAAGTTGACGGCGGCGGCAGACGCCGATTTGGGGATGGGCGAGCTGCGAGTCGTGACCGCCGGGGGTGTATCGAACACACTTCGTTTTATCGTCGATGCGCTACCTCAAATCTCCGAGACCGAACCGAACGAAACGGCAGCGGCCGCCACGGCCATCCCCAAACTCCCCATCGTCGTCAACGGCCAGGTCAACCGAGGTGAGGATCGCGATTGCTTCCGCTTCTCCGCCAAGGCCGGCCAGAAACTGGTGCTAGACCTGTGCGGCCAACGACTCCATCCCTACGTCTCCAGCCAGAGACCCGGCTGGTTCGAAGGACTGATCACCGTCTGGCGAGCTGCCGACGCCGAAGCGCCGTCGCGCCGGCCGGTCGCCTATGCCCATGACTTCGGCGGACGCCAGGATCCGTTGCTGGTCTTCGAAGTTCCTCAAGACGGCGACTATGTGGTGGAGGTCCGCGACGAGCTGTATCGAGGGCGAGCCCAGTTCTATTATCGCCTGACGATCGGACAACTCCCCTACGTGCTGGCCGCCTACCCGGCTGGTGGAAAACGAGGCACCACCACGCCCGTCGAATTGTTCGGAGTCAACCTTCAGCCGACGCGCACCTTTCCCTTGACCATCCCCGCCGATCCGGCTGTCGGTCCGGTACTCCGCGAGAGGATCTCGACCAAGAGCGGCATCACCAACGAAGTCCTGCTGCACGTGGGAGACTGCACCGAAGCCAAGGAAGCCGAACCCAATGATCAGGCCGACAAGGCCACGGCGATCCAGTTGCCGGCCGTGGTCAACGGCGTCATCGAGCGAGAAGGCGACTTCGATTGTTACCGCTTCACCGCCAAGAGAGGAGAACGCTGGATCTTCGAAACGGTCGCCCATCTGATCGAGTCGCCTTTGGATGCACGGCTCGATCTGTACGATGCCAAGGGCCGGAGACTCAAGGCGGGCGACGACTGGAAAGGAACGTTCGACGCCCGGATCGATCATACCTTTGCCGCCGACGGCCAGTACACGATCCGCGTGGGAGACCAAACCGGGCTGGGAAGCCGGCGCCACGTCTATCGGCTACGGATCCATCAACCGCAACCCGATTTCCGCCTCACCGTCAGCCCCGATAATCCTCGAGTCGCCGCCGGCGGATCGGTGGCGTTGCGAGTTCTCGTCGATCGCATCGACGGTTTCAACGGCGACATCGAACTGACCGTCGAAGGCGCACCCCAAGGGGCCGTCGTTCACGGCGGCGTACTCGGTGGCAGCCTCAGCGAGCAAACGGTCGTGATCTCGGTTCCCGCCGACGCCAAACCGAGCGTGACCCCGATCCGCCTGGTCGGCAAGGCGAAGGTCGGAGACAAGGAAATCGTCCACGCGGCCGTTCCGTCGGAACAGATCCGCTACATCAATACTTGGAAGTACGTTCCCGCCCAGGATCTGGTGCTGGCCGTCGTCCCCTCGGCACCTCTGTCACTCGAATGGGCTCAGCCGGAAGTGGCCATCCATTCCAACCAGAAGATCGAAGTTCCCGTCCGCTTGAAACGAGCCAAAGGATTCGACGGAGCCGTACGGGTGACCGCTCAGGGCCTGCCGCCTCGAGTGGCCGCGCCGCCCCTCACCATCGACGCCAAAACCAACGAAGGGAAGATGGAGCTGCGAGCCTACGGCAAGGCCCCCATCAACGAGGCTCACGTCGTGCTGATCACGAGCGTCCGCTTCCAAGGCAAGACGTACACCCAGGCGTCCGCTCCGCTCAAACTCAAGGTGGTCGAAGAACCGAAGAAGCAACCGAAGAAGAAGGCCAAGCCCAAGAAGAACTCATAGACACCCACCTTCTTCCAATCGACACCTCATTGGGCCGAGTGAAGTCAGCGTGCGTGCCGAGGGACAAGGCGGGGGCCGAGCATCTGTTCGGGTTTTTCAGCCACTGCTACGAGCAAACGAGCTTGATCGTCACGACGAATCTGCCCTTCGCCGACTGGCCTGCCACATTCGCTGGTGACGAAAGATTGACCGGTGCGCTGCTGGACCGCTTGACACATCGCGTCCACATC
>JALSIV010000403.1 GCA_026989685.1 Pirellulaceae bacterium
GTGGTAGAATGAGGCGGTGACGGACGCGGAGTGCGAGTCGTCGTTGACGATATCGGCTGTGAGGGTCACCGGCTCATCGACCCAAGCCACGGCAGGACTGACTGCCAAGTCACGGCAGTAGTGGTTGTGGCCGACGAAGCGGGGAACGGGATGGACGACCAGCGTTGCCCGACTCGCCAAGCGGTCCAGCGCGGCGCGCACGTCGGGAGTGCGCGCTCGATTCCAGGTCGCTTGCTGCAGGTCGGTCAGCCAGTGCACGTACACACGGTCGAACGTCCGGTTGCGCAAGACCGTCGCCAGTCGCTCGTGGATCGCGGTGACGGTCGGCAACAGGCGAGCGCCCGCATCGAGCGGCTGGAGTTCCTCCAGTGCCGCTACCACGGCCGCCGGTGCAAAGGAGACTTCGCCGATGACCCAGCGAGGCTCTTGCGACATGACCATCACGAGAAAGCCGTCTCCCAGAGAACACGATGCGGCGATCTCTCCGGCTTGTTGGCATGCGTGCCGCCAGTTGCTCGAGCCGTCCTGCGTCGCTCCCATTGAATAGGAGCCATCCAGTACGAACAGGTGCAGGGAGGGCCGTGGCCGAGTCGAGGAAGGGGGCGGAGTGGCCGGATCGGTATTCCACCGCGGGTCGGCGAACGCCAGGATCAGCAAACTAAGAGCTACGGTGCGCAGCAGCAACAGCAGCACATCTTCCAGCCAGATCCGCCGGGCTCGCGCCGCCACCGCTCGCGCCAAGAAGTCCATCGCCCCCCACGGCTCTTCTTCGAACCGCCGCCGACTCCACAGGTGGATCATCAACGGGCCGGCTGCCAGAGGCAGCGCCCACAAGGCAACCGCGTTTTGAAACACCAGCGGCATCACGTTCCCACCTCATCCCCAGATATGCGCGCGGGTGCGATGAGCGAGGAATCGGGCCAGGGCGAATCCGAGTGACAGGTTGGTTTCGACCAGCAGGTAGTCCACGGCCGCCGCCTGGCATCCGCACTGCAGTGTCTTCAGCAACGCGGCGATCTCGCGCCGGTACGCCGCGCGGACGGCTCGAGGATCGGTGAGGATTCGGCGGTTCCCCTCCAGGTCCCGGAACCGAGTCAATCGGCGGAACGGAAACTGCCGTTCCGCCGGATCCAGAATCTGAAACACGATCACGTCGTGTCCGGCATGCCGGAGCGCGGCCAACCCGCGCAAGCTGGTGTCGGGGTCCACCAGCAAGTCGGACACGACCATCACGATCGAACGGCAGGAAAGTCGGTCGACCAATTCATCCCACACGGCCGGCCACTGGGTCGGGCCATCCGGCTGACGGGTTTCCAGCCGGTCCAGCAGCGGAGCCAATTGGCCCGGCATGGCTGCCGGCGGGAGCCAATGGTCCAGGCCCGGACCGACGATGGCCAGTCCGGCCGCATCCCCTTGCCGGATGACCAACCAGGCGAGGGCCGCCGCGACGACCTGGGCACACTCCCACTTGCTCCACGACGACTCTCGGCCCTGATAGGCCATGCTGCCGCTCCCATCGACCACCAACATGGCCGAGAAATTCGTTTCGTCTTCGAATTGCTTGAGGTAGAGGCGGTCGGTGCGCCCGTACGCCTTCCAGTCCAGATACCGCAAATCGTCTCCCGGGGTGTATTCCCGGTGCTCGGAAAACTCGATCGAAGCCCCCTGTCTCGGATTGCGATGGCTCCCCGCCAGAAAGCCGTCCACCACCCGGCGGGCCCGCAAGGCCAGCCCTTCCAATTGCGAGATGACAGCGGGATCGAGGGAACGGTCCATGGCGGTAAGCGGTCCGGGAGGTTGCGGAGGTCACGAAAGTTCGGCCAACAGTTGCCGCAACAGGACGTCGGCCGTCAATCCTTCGGCGGCGGCATGAAAGTTGAGTTTCACCCGATGGCGCAGTACCGGCAGTGCCATCGCCTGGACGTCCTGCCACTCCGCCGCGTATCGGCCCATCAGAGCAGCTCGCGCTTTGGCCGCCAGCACCAGGTACTGACTGGCTCGCGGCCCGGCACCCCATTGTACGTATTGGTTGACCTGCGCGGTCGCCTCCTCGCGCCCCGGCCGGGTGGCTCGAGCGATCCGCAAGGCTCGCCGCGCCACATGGTCGGCAATGGGAATCTTTCGCGCGACGGTTCTGAGTGACATAACCGTGTCTGCTTCCAGAACGGATTCGATGGACGGGAGCGTTTCCGCCGTCGTGCGTTTCACGATCTCCAGTTCGTCGTCCTCGTCGGGATAGTCGACATCGATCATGAACATGAAGCGGTCCAACTGCGCTTCGGGGAGAGGATAGGTTCCTTCCTGCTCGATCGGATTCTGCGTGGCCAGCACGAAGAAGGGGTCGGGCAGCGGGTAGCGCTGACCTCCCACCGTCACCTGGTGCTCTTGCATGGCTTCCAGCAACGCGGCTTGCGTCTTGGGGGGCGTCCGGTTGATTTCGTCGGCCAGCACGATGTTGGCGAAGACCGGTCCGCGCAGAAAGCGGTATTCCCGCTCCCCGGTGGAACGGTTTTCATGGATCACCTCGGTCCCCGTAATGTCGGCGGGCATCAAGTCGGGCGTGAATTGGATTCGCCGGTACTCTAGCGATAGGGCGTCCGCCACCGTGTGCACCAGCAAGGTCTTCGCCAGTCCGGGCACGCCCACCAGCAGGGCGTGCCCTCCGGCGAACAACGCCACCATCACCTGCTCGATCGTGCTCTGCTGCCCCACAATGACGCGGCCGATCGCCTCGGCGATCCGGCCGTACGATTCGTGCAGCTTCTGAACGGCCTGCAAGTCGTCGGTGGTTGGGTCGGACGCCATCGATTGCTCCCCGGTGGTTGGTCGAGTCCAAGCTGAGACTGTACGTGGTTGCCGAAGCGCATACAAGCTTATCTGCGAAGCCCGCCGCTCGACGCAGCATCGGTAGCCGGCGCGGCGAAGGCGGCGATCCGCGCCCCCGACGCCAACACCAGAACGCCCCGGTGCCACTGCAAGTTGCCCCCGCTGAGTCCCCACAGTCTCAGTTCGATGGGGTCGTCCTTGAGCGTGGCGTCCGCCGCATCGAACCTCAGGATTCGCCGGGCCGTCGGCCAGTAGACGGTTCGGCCGGCGATCAGCCCCCGACCGATGCCTCGAGGTTGCGGAAGCGCCTCACCTTCCAGTCGGCCCCCCCCCTGGGGAAACGCGCGGTGCACCTCCCCCGAGGTCACGTCCACCCAGTATAGACGGTCGCCGGAAACGACGGCGTGCGAGCCGACTACGCCCAGCAAGTGAATGACGTCGTCGGCGACGCCTGGAGGAGTCGACCAAACCACAGCTCCCTCGAGAATGTCGACGGCAAACAACCGATCGCTGTCGGCCGGCGCCACGATCAACAACTCCCCGTGCGCCAGCGGTGGCGTGCCGCGGCGGAAGACATGGCGTGGCAACACAACGTCAATACGGTTGGCCGGTGGTGTCAGCCGCGGGTACTCCAGAATCCAATGAACGGTACCTCGCTCGGCGTCCAGGCAGGCCACGATTCCGGCGTGCGTCGTCAAGCAGAGGCGGTCTTCGATCAGCGTCAGTCGGTGGTTCGACCAAACCAGCGGACATTGCGAGTCGCGGCCTCGTCCCAAATCGCGCCGCCACAGCAGACTGCCGTCCTGGAGGGCGAAAGCGCTGACGCGCCAGGCCGCCAGCAGTTGATCGACGCTTCGTTCCACCACGTACACACGCCCGCTGCCGCTCACAGGAGGGCCGGAGAAGATCCAGCCTTGCTCGGAAGCCACCTGCCAGTGGAGGCGATCGTTGCGAGCATTCCACACGGTCAACTGCGAGGTCTGACGCGTGACCCGATTCTCCTCTTCGTGAAACGTCCATTCGCGGCTCGTCCCCAAGATGAACTCGCCGTCGCAGTGCAAATCGAACTCGGGAATCCCGTCATAACGTTGGGCGCGACGCAACACCACCGGGAGGTTTTCCCGCGATTGCCATGCCCAGATTTCGCCCGAGCCGTCGGATGCCTGGGAATCCCGACCGGTAAGCAAATCGGTACGCCGCCATCCGCCCGGCTGAGCCCACCACAGTTGTCGCCGCCGACCAATGGGAAAGTAGCAGACCGGCTGAGCCCACTGCGTACCTACCGGTACCGTGGGACCGCTGCCGACGGCCCGCTCGGCATTCAACGGGGGAACCGGCCGCGTCCACAACAATCGCCCCGTCCACGCGAATTCGGGAACACGGGGCGCTCGAGTCGGGGCGCCGCCGAAGGTGAGCCATTGCTGCTGCCGGCGCTCGGGCCAGTTCTTGGCCGCGGTCAGCAATTCCGAGAGTTGTCGATCCCACGGGGCGGATTTCCCCCACAGCGTCTCCTCGGTCGGCGGTGACGTGGTCGCCGTGATCCGCGCGAGTGTGCGGGCTTGGCGAAGTTGTCCGGCCAGCAGTGCTCGCAGCGCGAGCCGTCCCCGCACGCGCTGGAGGGCGAAGCCGCTCGAGGCGAATACGGCCCACTGCCGTTTTCCCGCTTCCCACTGCTCGAGTCGGGCCAGCGCGTCACGGAATGGCTCGTCCTCGAGCGACTCCAGCGCCGGCCAGGAAAGTTGGCCCTCAGGCGTCCTCGCGGCCGGATCGAGTCGCTGCCAGTGCTCGAGGACCGCGAGATAGCGTCCCTGCTGCAAGGCCGCCTCGCCCAATTCCCAGCTCGCCTGCGCCCCCACGCTGCTGGCCAGGTAATCGCGCACGATCGGTTCGAGGTTGCGGGGATCGTGGTCGGCGTGCGCCTGCTCCAGCCAGGAACGAGCCGTGGAATCGACTTGGCGACGGTAAGCTTTCAGGACTCGAGGCGCGGTTTGCGACCACTGCAGCAACATCATCTGCAGATAGCGGCGCACCGACCAGTAGCGGTGAAATCCGAGCGCTCCCGCCCGACCGACCGGAGGCAGAGCGATCAACGACTCGCCGTCCTCCTCGAGCAACTCGCGGATCAAATCGACCGCCTCGTCCGCCGCGCCGTCGGCAATCAGGGCCTCGAGTTGCGCCAAGCGCGCTCGCACGCGGGCGGGGGGCCGAGGTACCGATGGGCGTTGAGCGTCCAGTTGGAGTGTGGCAAGAAGTATCAGACCGCACGCGCAGGCGACGATGCGGAAGACGCAACGCAGAGACCGGACACGACGGGCCGATTCACGACCGCTGGGCGTAGCCTTCCAACACTCTTCCCAAGTAGAATGCGACAAAACCGAACACCATCACAATCAGAAGCTGGCTCAAGCCCCCGGCGCGACCGAGCTGTCCGGTGATCTCCATGATCATGCCCACCGGCAGCGCTACCAAACCCACAATTTGCAACGTTCGTCCCAATCGTCTCATGCCCAACCATCCTAGTCCCGATAGCTCTGCGTCACAACCAACCGGGAGCCGCTCACCGATCGCCGCCGGTCCATCCGTGCCCGGAGGCTCGAGTGGAGATCACGCCCGGGAAACATCCGGTCGACGGTTTCGGCGTCTGGTGTGGCGAGCCCTGCGGCTGCGGTGTCCACGTTGTGGAGAGGGGCGTCTCTTTCGAGGCTGGTTCTCGATGGAATCGCAGTGTGCGGTGTGCCATTTCTCCTACCAGCGAGAACCCGGTTTTTTCCTGGGGTCGATCTACTTCAACTATGGCCTGACGTCACTGGTGACCGCCGTTCTCTATCCGGCGTTGCACTTCGGTTACGGCTTGCCCAATGGGCCGGTGATGGCCGCGTGCGTATCGTTCGCGCTGTTGTTTCCCATCTGGTTTTTTCGTTATGCTCGAGCCTTGTGGCTGGGGTTCGACCAGTGGATCGACCCCCGCTGATTGATCCTGCAGCCCCAAACGTGGCATGGGCGTCTCTCCCGTGGACTGGAAGGCGGCACGTTCGAACTCCCTTCGGCTCCCGACTCGCAACACGGCATCTAACAACTCACAGACACCCACCGGGTTCCGAGTATCAGAAAGGCCTTCCCCAACGCGCATCGCCGTGTCGCTCAGCGTCGAGCGGTTGGTGAGGGCCTGCCCAGCGCCGCGAGGACGCACAAAAAGACCGGCAGCCCGCACGGGAGCTGCCGGTCTTCACGAGCGGATGGACGGCACCGGCCGTCCCGCCGTCCCACTTGCAGTTAGGCGCTTTTGCTCTTGGCCGACGGCATCTTGATCAGCTTGTTCTCGCCGGAAACCGCTCCCTCGTCGATCACGAATCGCGATCCGGCATCCTGCTCGGGAAGTTCGAACATCAGGTCGAGCATCACGCTCTCGATGATGCTGCGAAGTCCCCGAGCTCCCGTACCCTTGGCCATCGCCTGCTGCGCGATGCTGCGCAGGGCGTCTTCCCGGAATTCGAGGTGGCAGTCTTCCATCTCGAATAGACTCTGGTACTGCTTGACCAGCGCATTCCGGGGCTCGGTGAGCACCCGCACCAGCTCGTCTTCGCCCAGCGGCGTCAGTGCCGAGACGACCGGTAGTCGACCGACCAACTCGGGAATCAGGCCGAACTCCAGTACGTCGTCGGTGGTGACCTGCGAGAGCAACTCGGCCGAGTCCATCTCGTTCTTGGTACCGGTTTCCTGGCCGAATCCGAGTGTGCGGCGGCCCAGCCGTTTGCGGACGATGTCCTCGATGCCGACGAAAGTGCCGCCGCAGATGAACAGGATGTTCGAGGTGTCCATTTGGATGTACTGCTGCTCGGGATGCTTGCGTCCGCCTTGAGGCGGCACATTGGCGATGGTTCCCTCGAGCATCTTCAGCAGGGCCTGCTGGACACCTTCGCCGGAGACGTCGCGAGTAATCGAGACGTTCTGGCTGGTCTTGCCGATCTTGTCGATCTCGTCGACGTAAAGGACGCCTCGTTGAGCGGCCTCCAGGTCGAAGTCGGCCGCGTGGAGCAGCTTCAGTAGCAGATTCTCCACGTCCTCTCCCACGTAACCGGCCTCGGTGAGCGTGGTGGCGTCGCCGATGGCGAAGGGAACATTGAGGATGCGGGCGAGTGTGCGAGCGAGCAGGGTCTTACCCGAACCGGTAGGACCGATCAGCAAGATGTTCGACTTCTCGATTTCGACATCGCTGCCTTCCCAGCCCAGCGATAGCCGCTTGTAGTGATTGTGGACCGCGACGGCCAGGACTTTCTTGGCGGTCCCCTGCCCGATCACGTATTGGTCGAGCTTGGAGACGATTTCGCGAGGCGTGGGGATTTCCGAAAAGAGCTGTTTCGATTGTCCGCGCCGCCGTTGCTCCTGCTCGAGAATCGACTGGCACAGATCGATGCACTCACCACAGATGTAAACGTCGCCGGGACCTTCGACCAAAGGCCCCACATCGCGATAACTCTTACGGCAAAAAGAGCAGAAGGCGTTCTTCTTCGATGATCCGCTCCGTCGCCCTCCACTCGAGTCTTTTCCAGCGGGCATAGCCACTCCTTTCCGGGCGGTGATCGGCACCGCCTGAGGCGTCGTTTGTTCTCGCTTCCAATGGTGCGTCGCTCGATGACGGCCCGGACCTCGTGCTGCCAGAGCACTCGGTCCAACGGAGCATCCCTGTCCACAAACCCTCGAGCACATCTCGGACTCGCGCGGCCGGGAAACCATCCACACGTCCGAGCCGCCGGGCCCGTACCGTTTCCCGCCAGGGAGTCACCTCTCCCTCGTAATGCTTTTTCGTCGCCTGAGCGTCCATACCCAAGTGGACTCGCGCACTGTCGTTTTACCGCCACAATCGGCCGAACCGCAGAGCCCAAAAGCTTGACTGCGTCGCACTAACCGTCGCTACTGGAATCCCTTGTTTCTTGTTGCAGTTTCTCCCCCAGAGTCTTCTTGACCCACCGGAACTCAAGCTCGCTCATCTTGCCGGCTTGATGCAATCGTCGGAATTCGGCCAGCCAGTCGTTGGCCGTCGGCTCCTCGCTCTCCATGCTGTCCCGGAACTTCCGCACAATGTAGTACCCGATGGCAACCAAAATCGCTATCGCCGTCAGTGACAGAACCACGCGAGCCGCCGGAGTCGTCAGAAATTCAACCATCACCCTGCGCCCTGCCGACAACCGGAACCCCGTGGCCGTCGCCAACAATAATACGCCCCGGTCGGTTGCCGTGTCCAGAAACTATTGCGAATATCAGTATAACCTGAGGATTCGAAACGAGTTGAGTTCACAATGGGTAGGATACACGAAACAGGTGGTCTCCGTTAGTCGAGTGGGCGGAACCCTCGCCCGTTACCCCCGGCCCAATCCGATCCGATCCGATTCGCAGCCTGCTCCCGCCAGATCGAAGGCCCGTCATCATGCCGTTCGAGTTCGTCTGTCCCCATTGCGGCCACGGGAGTTACGTTGACGACCACTTGAGAGGCCAGACGGGGCCGTGCGCTGCCTGTGGTAAGCCAGTCACCCTGCCACTGGAAACGGCGACCGCCGTAACGGGAGCCCGCCTCGGCTCACCCGTGACCACTCGCAATTGGCCCTGGTGGGGGGCTGCCTGGGGCGCTCTGACCGTTGTCGGTGTCTCGCTGGGGTTGCTTGTGCTGTGGCTGGTCCCGGCCGTGCAATTCACCGGACGGCGCCTTCCGCGCATCGAATGTGCCTCCCGGATGCAGCGGATTGTCGGTGCGTTGCGGGTCTACCATCGCGAATTCGGCAGTTTTCCACTCCCCGGCGGCGCTGCCGGCTCGAGGCCCCCTGTCAGTTGGCGCGTCCTGCTACTGAAACAACTTGGCCAGCAGGGACTCCTGAATCAGTACGACCGGGGTCAGGCGTGGGACAGCCCGGACAACATCGCGCTGGTCTCGCGGTGTCCCCCGGTGTACCAGTGCCCCGCGGACGTGGAGGGCCGGATCGGCGGTTTCACCAGCTACCTGATGCTGACAGGTCCCGACACCGTCGTCGATTACTCGAAGGTCGATTCCTTGGCCGAATTGACCGATCGAGCGGGCAATCGGATTCTGATCGTGGAGCGGAGCGCCAGCGAAGTCGTGTGGCTGGAGCCGAAAGACGTCGATTGGAGGCAGGTGATTCTCGAGGTCGGCGAGGACGGCCTACTGCTCAGCGGCCACGACGGCGGAGCTCACGCCGGCGTGCTCTCCGGCGAGGTCGCGTTCTTCCCGGCGGAGACGACGGCGGACGAGCTGCTGCAGCGAATCCAGGTCGGCAAGTGAAGTCGGTGTGCGTCATGGCTGCCTCTTTCGGTTGTTCCCACCAGGCCTCCCGTCTCTCGC
>JALSIV010000404.1 GCA_026989685.1 Pirellulaceae bacterium
GCCGAATGAAGTAGCCCCGCCGATTGCCGAGTCGTAAGTGCAACTGCCAACTACGCTTGGGACATTCCCTATCCATCACGCTTACCGCAGACGCACGATTTCCATAGCCACAGCCGGCAGTTGCTCTTACGACGTGCCAACTCCAGACGGCTAAACAGTTACCAAAAATCTTCTGCTCGGTCGTGTCCGACTCGCGCCCGAAAATACGTTCGATGCAATGAGACCACCCACACGACGGGGACTCCGGCAGGCTCACCCTTCCCCTCGGTGGGACTTTTTGGAATAATCGATAAGGGTTTTCGCAAGCGGCGGCATGGTTCGCGCCGAACATAGATGTGAGAGATTGAGCCTCCGTCGGCACTTTGGAAGTCGAATCGATGACCGGGATTTTGGGTTACATCCTGAGCGGCATGATCGCCCTGCACACGGTGGTGGGGTGTTGCCTGCACCATGCGCACCGGTCGGTCGGTTCGTGCGGCTCGGCCGACGCCTCGGCTCGACTCGACTGTTGCACCGATCATCGGCAAGAAATGTCCGACGCCCCTCTGGTGCGAAGCTGCGGCGCTGCCCGGATCGCCTCGTCCAGGGGTGATTCGAGCTGCCATGAGATTCGTTGCGACTGGGGCATGCGAGGAACCCTCACCGAATCGTCGGCTGCGTCGGATGCCGCGACGAACGGTCCCGGCGTTTTCTCGACCGTGTGCCGGGTGGAACCGCCGTTCATCGGGCCGAGTTCGCAGCTTGTGCGGCAGGCGTCTTTCGGCGGGCTCGACACGTGGCCCGTGCGTCGCCATACCGCGCTAGCCGTTTTCTTGATTTGAGCTGCCTTCTCTTGAGATTCGCTTGATCTCGCCGGCTCAGACAACAGGCAACGCAGCCCCGCTATCGGGTGCAATCGCCCCCACCTTCATCATTTCCGCTCATTCGGCGCGCTACGGCGCTCACGGGAGACCACCATGGAAACGAACACTACCTCCGTCAAACCCACGCTGCTGGGATCTCTGTCGTGGAAATGGCCGATCACGCTGTTGGTCGTCGTCGCCCTCGGCGGAGTGGCCGCCGCGTTCCAATCGCAATGGTGGCCGCCGTTGGAGCGGGCGGTGAAGGGGCTCGTCGCTCCCGAATCCCAGGGGAAATCCAAGAAACGTGACCCGCACGACCACGAGGGGCACGACCACGGGCACGACCATGGCCACGAGGGCCATGAGGAAAGCAATTCGCTGGAACTCAGCCGGCAAGCCAAGGCCAACATCGGACTGAAAACGGGCAAAGTCGAATTATCGACGTTCGTCCGCTACACGACGATGCCGGCGATGGTGATGAGTCGTCCCGGGCTCTCTTCGGTTTCCGTAACGGCATCGCTGGGTGGACGCGTCACCAAGTTGTACGCCATCGAAGGCGAAGAAATCCGTACCGGCGACCCGTTGTTCGACCTCAGATTGGCCCACGAAGAACTCGTGCAGGCTCAAAGCGATTTCCTGAGAACGACCGAGGAGATCGTGGTGGTCAAGAAGGAAATCGCGCGTCTGGAGTCGGTGCAGCTTCCGGGAGCCATTCCGGGCAAGACCATTCGCGAGCGGGAATACGAACTGCAGCGGCTCAACGCCGTGTTCAACGCTCAACGACAGAGCCTGCTGTTGCACGGCCTCAGTGAAGAACAGGTCGACCAGATCCACGAGACGGGTCAGTTGCTGCATACGGTGACCGTGCGTGCTCCGGCGCACGAAGAAGTAGGCAGAGGCTTGGAGGAATCCGACACGTACGTATTGAGGAAACTCTATGTAAAACAGGGCCAGTATCTCAACGCAGGTGACCCGCTGTGCGAACTGGTCGATTATTCTCAGTTATATGTTCAAGGGCGAGCCTTCGAGCACGATGCGGACAAGCTCGTAACCGCGGCTCGCGAAAGGCGGCCGATCGCCGTCATCCGAGAAAACGGCGACAACACGGCCGAACAGATCGACAACCTGACGATCGCCTACGTGGAGAACGAAGTCGAGCCCGACTCGCGAGCACTCTACTTCTACGTCAGCCTGCCCAACGAAGTCGTCTTCCGGCAGGAATTCTCGCCGGGCCGCTTCTTCGTGACGTGGCGGTTCAAGCCCGGCCAGCAGATGGCCGTGCGGGTGCCCGTCGACCAGAAGAAGAATCAGATCGTCGTTCCTGTCGACGCCGTGGCCCGCGATGGCGTGGAATACTACGTGTTTCAGCAAAATGGCGACCATTTCGATCGTGTCCCGGTGAAAGTCGACTACCGTGACCGTTTTTCTGTGGTGATCGCCAACGACGGCTCGATCAAACTCGGTTCGGTCATCGCCATGGCCGGTGCGCATCAACTGCAGATGGCACTGAAGAACAAGGCGGGAGGGGGAGCCGATCCGCACGCCGGCCATAACCACTAGCCGACTGCGCAGGGAGCTGCCTGCGCGCCGCATGCTCGATGCCCGGAGTTCGCCTCCGGGATCTGGCGAGAGATTCTTCGATTCGTCCCACGATCCTGCCACGTTATCCGAGGTCCTCGGCCGATGCTCAATGCCATCATTCGTTTTTCGCTGCGTCAACGCCTGCTCGTGCTGGCCTTTTCGCTGTTCCTGATCGGATACGGAACCTACATCGCCGTCTATCAGATGGAAGTCGATGTCTTCCCCAACTTGAACCGTCCGCGCGTGGTGGTGATGACCGAGGCGCCGGGAATGGCTCCGGAAGAAGTCGAGGCCCTGATCACGTTCCCATTGGAAACGGCGATCAACGGCGCTAACGGGGTGATGGCGGTTCGCAGCTCATCGGGCGTCGGCATCTCGGTGATCTACGTCGAATTCGACTGGACCACCGACATCTACAACGACCGCCAAATCGTGATGGAGCGGCTGCAACTGGTGCAGGACCGGATGCCCGAGGGCGTCACGCCGCAGCTCGCGCCGATCTCCTCGATCATGGGCCAGATCCTGATGATCGGGATGTGGAGCGAAGGCAACAAGACCTCGCCCATCGAGGTCCGTACATTGGCGGACTGGGTCGTCCGCCGCAGGCTGCTGACGATCCCCGGTGTAGCGCAGGTCTTCACCATCGGCGGGGGTCGCAAACAGTTTCAGGTGCTCGTCAATCCCGACCAGTTGCTCAAGTACGGCGTCACCATCCACGAAGTCAAACAAGCAGTCGCCGAAAGCAACGAAAACGCCACCGGCGGCTATCTCGACGAACAAGGTCCCAGTGAATTCCTGGTCCGGTCCCTGGGACGCATCCAGACGATCGAGGACTTGCGGAAAGTCGTCGTGGCCATGCGCAACCGCAGACCGGTCCTCCTGAGTCAGGTCGCCACCGTCGTGGAAGGCCCGCAGGTCAAACGAGGTGACAGCTCGGCCTACGTGCGGCGCGAAGACGGATCGTTCGAAGGTGGACCGGCGGTCATCCTGACCATCAACAAGCAGCCCAATGCGGACACTCGAGCCGTCACCGAAAAGATCATGGAGGCGATCGAGGAACTCAAGCCGACCTTTTCGCCCGACATTCGCATCGAACCGGAACTCTATTCGCAAAAGGCGTTCATCGACCGGGCCATCGAAAACGTCATCGAGGCGTTGCGAGACGGCGGCATCCTGGTGGTGATCATCCTGTTCCTGTTTCTGATGAACCTGCGCACCACCTTCATCACGCTGACCGCCATCCCGCTCTCGATCGCCATCACCGCCATCATCTTCGCCGCCTTCGACCTGTCGATCAACACCATGACGCTCGGCGGCCTGGCCGTCGCCATCGGCGAACTGGTCGACGACGCCATCGTCGACGTGGAAAACATCTTCCGCCGACTCAAGGAGAACCGGCACTTGCCCCAGCCGAAAAATCCGCTGCTGGTGGTCTTCCAGGCCAGTTGCGAAATCCGCAATTCGATCGTGTTCGGCACGATGATCGTCGTGCTGGTGTTCATGCCCCTGTTCTTTCTCTCGGGCATGGAAGGACGCCTGTTCGCTCCGCTCGGCGTAGCCTATATCGTCTCCATCCTCTCCTCGCTGCTCGTGTCGCTGACGCTCACTCCGGTGCTCTGTTATTGGCTCTTGTCGCGAGCCAAGTTCATGAGCCACGAGAAGGACGGGCCGCTGCTGCGGCTGCTGAAGTGGCTGGCCGGCGGAGCCATCAGCTTCAGCATCCGCTTTTCCCGCGCCATGCTGCTGGCCGGGTGCGGGGCGGTCGCCGTCGCCGTGTTGCTGCTATTGCAACTGGAAAACGACTTCCTCCCCAAGTTCAACGAAGGCGTGGCGCAGGTCAATATCTTTCTCCCACCCGGAACGTCGCTGCGCAAGTCGAATGAAATCGCCGAAACGGCCACGCGGCGGCTGCAAGCGATCGAGGGAGTCCAGGCATTCGCACGACGCACCGGTCGAGCCGAACTCGACGAACACGCCGAAGGTGTCAACGTCACGGAACTGATCATCAGCTTCGATCCTGATATCAAACGCGGTCGCGAAGAGGTCTTGAAGGAGATCCGCGAAGCCATTGCGGAGATCCCGGGCGTTCAGGCGACTCCCGACCAGCCACTCGCGCACCTGATCTCCCACATGCTATCCGGCGTCAAAGCTCAGGTGGCCGTCAAGATCTACGGGGACGACTTGAGCAAGCTGCGCGACATCGCCAAACAAATGGTGGCGGAAATGAAGACCGTCGATGGCGTGGTGGATGCGATCGTGGAACAGCAAACCGAGATTCCTCAACTGCGGATCGAACTCGATCGAGACAAACTCGTGCAATTCGGCCTCACTCCCGCCTACGTCAACGACTATGTCCAGACCGCCATGAACGGCGAAGTCGTCTCGGAAGTGCTGATCGGCCAGCGCACCTTCGACTTGCTCGTCCGCATGGACGAGGAGTATCGGGAGAACCTCGATGCGCTGCGGAGGTTGGCCATCGATCTCCCTAGCGGCGGCAGCACGTCTCTCGATTCCGTCGCCAACGTCTACGTCGACAGCGGTCCCAATCAGATCAATCGCGAAAATGTTCGCCGGAGAATCGTGGTCCAGTGCAACGTCGCGGGGCGAGGCCTGGTCGACGTCGTCAATGAGATCCGGGCCAAACAGGCCAAGATTCCGCTCCCCGAAGGTTACAACGTCGAGTACGGTGGCCAGTTCAAGAGCCAGGAAAGTGCCAGCTTCGTGATCCGAGTCGCATTTCTCGTCTCGCTGCTCGGAGTCTTTCTCGTGCTGTTCACCTTGTTCCGCTCGGCCAACTTCGCCTTGCAAGTGATGGCCGCGCTGCCCATGGCCTTCATCGGGTCGGTGGCCATGCTGGTGTGGACGGGACAGACGTTGACCATCGCCGCCATGGTCGGGTTCATCTCCCTGGCCGGTATCGCTTCGCGAAACGGTATCCTGCTGCTGAACCACTACCTGCACCTGGTGCGCTATGAAGGCGAGTCCTTCTCGAAGGAGATGATCATTCGAGCCGGAAAGGAGAGACTGGCCCCCGTGCTGATGACCGCGCTCACCTCGGGCATCGGCCTGGTTCCGCTGGCTCTCTCGGCCGGCGAGCCCGGGAAAGAGATCCTCTATCCGGTGGCCACCGTGATCATCGGTGGACTGATCAGCAGTACCATCCTCGAATTCTTCGTGCGACCGGCCCTGTTCTGGAGGTTCGGACGCAAAGCCGGAGAACGAATCGTGACCTCCGGTTGGTCGGAAGTCGAGCTGATCGAAGAAGGAGACGAAGAACCGACGGTCGCCCCGCAAGTCGCCGGCCAGCCCGCTCTGGAAACGAGCGGGTGATCCAGCCACCCTCCACCCTCCACCCTTCACCCCGGCTTCCGACAAATCGCCGCCATCGCGTATCGCTGATTCGCCGGGACCACGGGGGAGACCACAGTATCCACGCGAGCCAGCCAGTCGCGCTGCCACTCGCGCCGCCCCAGAGCTCCGACAAACCCGAACGTCGTGAATTCGAAACGGTCAAACGATTGGTGCAGCGAGATTAGTTCATTGATCGTCCAATAGTGCCAACCGTCTTTCCCTGAAGCGAATCTGTCTCGCAGCCACCCATGCCAGCGACTGGCGCGGAGATTCTCGGCAAACAGTAGATACCCGCCAGGCTTGAGCGCTCGGTGGATCGCGGCAACGACTCGCCGAGCAGCCTTGTCCGGATCCGCTCGACCGATTCCCCCCAGTACCGACTTGTAGCAAATCAGGTCGAGGCTTTGGAAAAACGGCAGGCCCCGAGCGTCGGCCAGCAGATAGTCGATGCAGTCACTCACGCCGTACCGGCGGTGCAAGCGGATCGGCTGAGGCTCGATCCGAGGCCATCCCGAGCAGATCACCGTAGCGCCCCGCCAGGCCAGCCACAGCGATAGCCCGCCATTGCGCCCGCAGCCGATCTCGAGTGCTCGCATGCCCGGCAAGCGATCTCCCAGACGGCTCTCCCAAAAGGAAACCGCCCTCGACCAGTTGCGCACGTCCCATCCGATCGCGTCGTGCAGTAGGCTGGCTTCAAGTGGCCGCAATCCGTTCACAGCGAAACCGTTGTGGTTCCCTTCCTCAGCTCGAAACAGACCGTACACTGTCCCTCGCCGACAAGATAGGTCCCTTCAGCCAGATCGATTTTTCGGTTGACCTTTCGCAAAGGCGTTTTCTGGTCGCCATGGCGAACGACTGGGGCCTCGGGGGACGCAGTCTCAATGGTAAGCGTGCAATTCGGCGTCCCAAACGGAGCATCCAGGCGCACCGAACGATCTTCGAGCACCATCTCGGTCAACGACCGAGCCGCGTAGTAGCGTCCGATCTCGCTCACCTTCATCCACAACAAGTCGTCGGCAAAACGGCCCTCCAGCGAGCGGATCACTTGTTGGAAGGCTCGAAAACCCTTGAGTGTCCCGTGAGAATAGAGTCCCGGCCAATGGCACAGCATCACGGCCGGCTCGCGCTTCTCAATCAACTCCACCATGCGCCCCGCCGTGGCTTCGCGGTTGCAATACCGGTCCGGCTCGGGTTCGCGGTCACCGTCCCAGCCGCCGAACCAGTCGCCCGTTCCCGCCCACACGTTGACGGTCGTTCGGCTGACGTCGCCGCCGGAACCAAAGTTCTCGATCCGCGGAACCGTCGATTCTTTCGGGCCGGCGACGTACTTGAAGTAGTGAGGCAACTCGCTGCCGTACACGTCGCGCACCGCTTCGCCGACCGCCTGAGACAGTTCCTTCTTCACGCGATTGCCGAAGCCGCCGGGTGTGGTAATGCCTTCGCACGGCAAGTCGCAATTCTTGAGAATCCGCAATGCATAGGCCAGATAAGCCGCCAACTCGTCCACCGACTTGTGCTCCTGCGGATACGAGTTTTCCATCGTTCCCGCATGGATCTCTTCCAGCGGACGGCCGGTCTTCAATTCGATCACGCGGGTATGTGTGATCATCTCCGGATGAATGTCCCAATCGGGCACCATCCGTTCGCGTACCAGCTTCAGACTCTCCAGCAACTCTCGCCGAGACCAGCCGGGCAGGAGTCGGTCGAGCCAGCCGACACAGGCCGGATAGGGAACGATGCTGTATTTTCCTTTGACGCCGTGATCGGCACACCATTCCCCGAACGTCCGCACAAACGAGTCGGGGATTTCTCGCGGCCACGTCTTCCACGGCTTGTTGTAGATGGATCGCTTCGGCCAGGCTGCCGCGAATTGAGGCATGCAGTAGTGGCCCATGTTCACCAGGCAGGTCGAGTCGTCGATGATGAAACTCGCCGGCACGCGCAACCGCGGAAGTTCGAAGCGGACTCCGGCGATGGGCCGGGCACTTGCTCTTGCCGCCTCCGAAGCAACGCCCAGCGTCATCGGCGCCGCCAGGGCCGCTTGCACCGAAGATGCCAAAAAACGCCGCCGAGTCGCAGATGTGCTCTGGCCAATCACATGCTGGCTGTCGTGCTGTTTCCTCGTCATGATCTCCTCCGCAAATCGCCTGGTTGCCGTCGCCCGCTCGCCGGGCCCCACCCGGTACGGGGCCAGGTCGTCGGTGAGCACCAGTATAGGCGAAAAGTGGACCCGACATCGTGCCATACCTTTCGATCGACATCACAATAATGAAAGTCCGGTCGTCGCGGATTCTTCCAACGGTGCGCAGGCGCTGGCAACAATCTCGGGTTATTCGAACGAATGGTGTTCGGCGACAATTAGAATTCCGGTGGTGATTTCGGGAATCAGGGACTTTTCGATTTGCGAGCGGGATTGGACTGCCGTTTTTCGGTTCCTTGGCCTTCTCGAGCCGGTAGCTGGGGACGTTGAGCCGACAATCACGCTTGGTAACGAGCATCAGAAAGGGGACCACACGTTTGCCGAAAACTCACATTCGATGTGGTCGAGGCACGTGCCTCCGGCGAGCAGATTCAGCGCGATATTCAGAACATGGTCTGCATCGCGATACGGCGCGTACAGTTTCATGACGGGAGCCCACCGATTGATCGTCTCGGCCAAGCCGAGTTGCCGAGCCAGTTCGCAAATAAGCCCGATCCCTCCGGCAGCCGTCGCCGTAGCCCGCTCCAATATCTCATCATCGATGTTGGCACTACCAATCGAATCGCGATTCTGCCACCGTTCGCGACTCAGACGCCCGATTCTCCCCCCCTCTTGCGGGCGGGCGACTGTGAGAGCGGAGGAAATCGGGCGAAGCGAGCCACCAGTCGCAGACACGAGCCACCGCTCCAAGTAGTCGGTCTGGCCTACTTTTTCGCCGGAATTGACACTGACTCGAGGCGGCGGCACTCCTCACACGTGCGCCGGTTGTGCCGAGGGAAAAGGTTCCATTCATGCACGATTCGACCCAACTCTACTGGTGTTTCTACGGGGACGACGCTACCTGCTTGGCGTGCCCGGCCATACATCCGGGTAAGCTGGCCAAAGAGCCCGTCCCAGGTCCCATCGGATGTGTATTCATCAACACAGAGGAAATGATCGCGAACAAGCTGCAAGGACCGCCGACGTCCCGATGGCATGAGAACCACGACATAGAACTTTTCCGTCAGGCACGGATGAACGCTGTTCTCACTCTTCTGGAATTGCCACTTTCTCGGCCAGTTCTCGTCTGCTGCGAACTCTTGAATCAACACTCGATCGTCAACAAGAAAAAAGTCAATTCCGCGTTCTGTTCCACCGTCCTGACGTTTGCCGATGCGAAACTGTGCTGGTTCAGCGTGAACGATAGTGCAACAT
>JALSIV010000405.1 GCA_026989685.1 Pirellulaceae bacterium
CGACGCGTCCCAGTCCGTCGTGCCAATTGGCGACGTACGTCACGCGTGCCTTCGGCTCGGTCCCGCCGGGTCCGTTCAGCGCACCGGTCCCGGTGGCATTGTGATAACGCTCATAGACCGTGCTCTGGACCACGTTTCCAGCGGCGTCGTACGCCGTCTCGTTCTGCAGGAGAATCGTGTCCCCGGTAATGTTCCCGGCATCGGCATAGGTGGCTTCGTCGGAATCGAATCCGGTATAGGACACCGTTTCACGGCCCAATCCGTCGTACGTCGTCTTGACGAACAACTCGGCGCCGGCTGGAAGCTGTTTCATCACGTTTCCGGCAGCATCGTACCACGTATTGTCGGTTAGACTGTTCCCCACGGAACCCGTTGACGGGTCGACGGCGTACCGTATCGTCCGGTAGACGCGCCCGAGATCGTCATAGCGGGTTTCTTCTCTGGCGATGAGGTTGCCGGAGGCCGACGTTTCATACCGCTCCGTCTTGAAAACGCGGTCGAGATTGTCGTAATAGACCTTTTCGTAAAGGTCGATTTCGCCATCGGTCGTGAGCTGCCGATTCCGGAAGTCGTAGGTGAAATTCGTCGTTCGTGTCGTCGACGAATCGACATACTGTGTCACCTTGGTCAAGTTGCCGTTCTTTCCGGCGACTCCGCCATCGTATTCGTTCTGCGTGACCAGCACCATGTTGTTGCCTGCCGCACCGCCGCCAGTCGGATCGTTCTGAGTGGCGCCGGAATCGTTCGTGCCGACGTAAACTTTGATCGGCAGGCTTCGCGGGTCGAATACTGTGTACGTGATCGTTCCACCGGGAGTCTTGACGCGATTCTGTCGATTCCGCACATCGTACCCGAAATCGGTCTGGTCATAATTGGTGCCGGAGGTTCCTTCACCACTAGCCGGAATCGTGTGGTAGACTCGCGTCGAAATCAGCTTGCAACATTCGGTGTACTGGTGTGTCGTCCAACGCACATACGATGACTGCGGGAACGAGTCACTTGGAAGGAGCTTGCCGGGAGACGTGGTGCCGGAACCACGCGTGGCCTGAATCTGCTCGGTCGGATTCCCCTGCTTGTCGCTGATCGAAATACTGACGGGATTGACCAGAATATAGCTCAGGTCGCTCGTCTTCTGATAGCCGCTCGCTGAAATCGTCCTATTATCGTAGTCCTTGTACACGGTCCAGTCCGCTCGGCGTACTTCGGTGGCCACGCCGCCAAGATCGATGGTGTGAGCGGGCCCGAGTGATTCCGTGACCCTACCCAGCGAATCGTGCGAGTAGTCGGTGATGAGGTGCAGTCCACCGCCGGCAGGCGTCGACCAACCGGCGGGCGCATCGGAGACCTGCGCCGTGTCGACATCATCGATCTGCTGCACCATCGCACCGGTCTCGATGTTGTACTTGAACCGGGTGATGAAGCCACGCTCGTCCTTGTGCCAGATCTTGTTGCCATATTCGTCGAACACTTCCTCGAAGCTGTTGGCAGTGCCCGATCCGTTCTGCGCTGTCGGGATGACGGGAAGCGTCGTCGTCTTCTTTTCGATTTGGGTTTTATTCGGATAGAACGTGTAGGCAAACGTCGTCTCGATCTTCTTGTTGGGATCGGCATCGTCGGGATACACGATCTCTTTGGAGACCGGATAAACCGTATCGCCGCCCGCCGAGTGCGACGTATACTCGTAGGAGCGGATTGGGATCTCGGTGCCGAGCTGACCTTTCTTGATCTTCTCGCTCTTGAGGTATCCGGCGGCACCGCCGCCGCCCGTTGCGGCATAGTACTCGCGGAGCTGGATGAGGCCGTCATTGTCGTTGAGATACTGGAACTTGCCGGTTATCGCATCGTAGCCGAGCAAGTCATTCAGATTCTCGTTGTACCCCGAGATGGCTTCCGATGAGGCCGTCATGATGACGCGGCCGATCGAATCGAAGCGAGTGAATTCGTACCACTCATCATTGCCCGACTTGACAATACGGAGCATCCCCTGCCCCGTGTCGTTCGTGAACATGATGATCTGCGTGCCGCCGGGAAGCGTCTCGGTTGTCTTGGTCAGCCAAAAGTTGAAATCTCGCGGCTGGCCGCTGACGTAGTTCGGGTTCCGCGAGAAGCTGAAAGAATAGCTTCGCGAGGCACCGTCAACCATTTCCTTCACGGCCCGGCGATAGGGATCGTACTCGTAGTAGTAGTCGGCGTATTGGGCCAGTACGCTGTCGGAGGCCGTGAGGGGATTGTGCCCATCGTCGAGCATCTTCTGATAGGCCTTCGGATTGACGACGTATTTGACACCGTGCTCGAACCCCTTTGAAGCTCCGGCCTTCCAATAGCGATAATAGTTAACGCCCAGTTGCTGCCATGTGCCGCCGTCCCACTCGAATCGCGTGACGGTGCGCAGATCATTGAGACTGCCGTTGGCATCCGACGAGCCGTAATAGGTGTACTCCGCCTTGAGGACGTTTTCCCAGCCGCCATTGTTCGTCTTACGGCGAAGAGTGCATCGCTCCAGGTGATCCGCGTTGGCTCCAGAGGCGAAGAACTCGTAGTAAAACGATTCGGTGATCGTATCGCTTCCGGAAGTGTAGCTTCGCTGCACTTCCAGGATGCTGCCACCGGACTCTTGAACGACGGCCGTCGTGTTGCCGCCGGGTGTCGTGATGCTCTTGAAGAGGCCGGGACGCGTCGGGTGCGTCATATCGTTGAAGACGGTCACCGTCCCATCCGGATCCTGGAGCCGAAACACGGCGTTGACCGCATCGTGTTCAAGTTTCTTCAGACCGCCGAATTCGTGCCTGTATGAACCGCCACCCTGGTCGCCGAACCAGTCGATATTGTAGAGATTCCCCATGAGCGCCAGCGAAAACTCGGGGAACGGTGAGTTGACAAGGTAGGGCCAGTCCTCGAGGTTCCAATTCCAGCCGTTGCCACGGTCAAACGGCTGTTCCGTCCGATTCGTATAGGTGCGCGTGTGGGACCACCCGAGGCCAAAGCCGCCGGCGTGGACGTCCGTCTCTTCGATCTTGACTTCGCCATCGGCGTAGCGTAGGGGATGTTTGCTGAACGGCGGCAGATTCTGGCAGTATTCGTCACACTCGCCACACGCAATTGGGATACAGTGGCATGGCGGACATGAGGAGCTGCTGCTGGAAGAAGAGCTTGACGACGAGCTGCTACTTGATGATGATGAGGAGGAGGACGATGAGGAACTCGATGAGCTACTGCTTGATGATGACGATGATGATGATGAGGAGGAGGAGGAACTGGAAGAGCTGCTGGTCCCGGCCGAACTCGAGCTAGAACTCGAGGACGGAGGGGCTGCCGATGAGGATGAACTGCTGGGCGGCGGTGGGGGCGATGACGATGATGAACTGGGCGGAGGAGAGCTACTGCTAGAGGAAGGCGGTGGGGAGGAACTGCTCGAGCTCGAACTGACGCCCGATGACGAAGAGCTCGAAGACGAACTACTGGCGCCGCTGCCACTGGAACTCGAGGAACTGCTTGAACTCGAACCGGAACTACCGGCCCCGCTGCTCCCCGAGGATGATGATGATGATGAGGAGGAGGAGGACGACGACGAAGACGGCGGCTGGGGAAACGAACTGCTTGACGAGGACATCGACACCCTCCTGATGGCCCGTGCTTCTCAGTCTGACGGCGGCCAATCCACCCAATCGACCTGCCTTCCAGGATTATAGGGCTGTCTCACGTCGGGCGTCAACCTTTTCGCCTATCCAAGATGAACGTGGCGATATAAGAAAGGCGTCATTCCTTGCCGCGCCCGCTGTTCGCTCCTCCCCTCCGAAATGACGAAGCTCTCAAATGCCAGCTTCTCACTACGCGCTGTGGTGCGTGGCACGAATCTCCTAGTCGCATGCCACCCCCGCGTCTATAATCCATCTGTCCATTTCTGGTCCACAGGCATCACTTCGGACCACTCGAAAAGGAATCCGCGCCGGAGTCGACTAAGAGCCTGTAACAAAACCCGCCGCGCCGCTTCCCGGCCTCGGGCGTGTTGCTTGCGGCTTGGAGTTTTGTGACACCCTCTAAGAGACAGCAACAATGTCGCTAGTGCAGAAGATTCGATGTCGGCGGGACATTCCCGTCTGGCTGAAAGAGGAGCGCTTCCAGATCATCGCCGAGGTTGGAGTGCGCTCCGGCGATCACCTTCGGTCGTTGTTGCGTTCACAGCCGAAACATCTCGTAGCTGTCGATTTATGGGACGACGATGGTGTGCTCGCCCACAATGATTCAAAGACATCGCCCGAACAGATCCGACGCTGTCACGAATCCGTGTTACAGATTGCAAGTGCTAACCCGTGCGTTGATGTACGGCAGGGACTTTCCGATTCAGTTGCGCAGCAGTTCGCCCCCGGCTATTTTGACTTTGTCTACCTTGACGCGGATCACACGTATGAGGGCGTCACGACCGACATCGCGGCGTGGTGGCCCAAAGTCCGCCGAGGTGGTGTACTTGGCGGACACGATTACATCTTGCGGCGAAACCCTCACGGAGTGGTTTTCGGCGTTGTGCCTGCCGTCCATGAGTTTCTTGGAAGGTCCCATCTACAGTCATCGTTTCACTGCACCTGGCCTGATGAACAGCCAGGGAACTGGTTTGTTCGCAAACCCCTTGATTGGCGGGACTCATGATTGGTTTCATAACTCTTGCGGTCGGCAACCGCTATCTCCAGATGGCTGCGGCGTTTGCTCTTTCCGCTCGGCGATTCGGGTATCCGACAATTCTCTTGTATCGGAATACTGACGTCTCTGCTTTGGCTGACTTCTTTCACAGAGTCGTTGATCTTACTGACTGCGCAACGGTTAATGTTCCCGATTCCGGACCTGGCATTTGGGAATTGAAGAAGTACTGTTACGAGAAATCAGCCGATTTTTCGGTATGCGCCTTCTGCGATGCCGACTCTCTTGTGATTCGAGATCCCTATTCGCTTTTTCAGATGAGTGAGCAGCTTTCAATCCACACGCCGGGGGCTCGAGTGCTGAACGATGATGAGAAATGGGCGCATCCTCCCGAGTTTGCAGCCAGACAAATCGCCACTGAAGTTGGTCTTCCCCCTGACACGCCGATTCAAACGCTCAACGGTGGGTTTCTAATGTGGAAGCGGGGACCTCAAGCGGATGCGTGGTTTCGGAGTTTCCGCGATCTTTTTCAACACGTTCATGACGTGTATCGACGGCGACTAAAACGCGCAGTCGCCGTGCGGGAAGAACTATGTATGTCACTTGCGTTTGCTCTCCATGGCATTGAGTTACCACGCTCCGATTCTTCGATCGGCATCTGGGACGCACAACGGCTTGTCCTCGACATTCAGCGGGAGCAGTTTGAATGTCGTAAGGGATTCTATTGGGAGGGGCATGATTTTCGGCCATACATTGCACATTTTGGTGGGCGCAGAATCGACGCTCGCTATCAGGAGTGTGTCGCATTTCTCACCGACGATGCGTGTGTCGACCTTTCACTGTTTGCCGCAAACGAGCCCCGTGGTCGCCACCGAGGCAAGGGGACGTCTGGTCCGTCATTCAACTCGTTTTCGATCAGTCCTGAGGAGTATCAATGGCTGCGCGGGTTTGTGCGTGAGAATGGCATCCGAAAAGTTCTAGAGTTTGGCCCCGGCACGTCGACGTGGGCATTCTTGGAAGCTGGCTGTCAAATCGTCTCGTTGGAGTACCAGGACAAATGGTATCGGCACTACCGTCGCGAGTTCGCCGAGCATCCTCAAGTGACCATCCTGAGATACGACAATGACCCGGAACTGCAAATTCCAGAGCTTGACGACTGCAAATTCGATTTGGCATTTGTCGATTCACCCGTTGGGAAATTGGGTGTACTTTACAAGAGGTTCGCCCGGATCAACTCCTGCGAATACGTAGCGTCTCGCACCGACACGTGGATCCTCCACGATGCACGTCGGGAGGGTGAGCGTAATACACTTTCCGTTTTTGAAGACAAGGGTTGGAGTGTGGAAGTGATTGATAAAGGTGCGGGCATGGCAATTGCGCGGCGAGATTCCTCTCACGTCGGTGCGACGCCGGCGCTTGGCGGCCTCCAAGCAGACGATTGCTGCCAAGCGAGCTTGGCACGTCTCACCAGAGATTATGATCATTCACACTGGGACCGTTTGCCAAAAGTCTCGTGCCAGTGCATCACATATGGACGCACGCAATTGCTCGATGAGGCCGTAGAGTCGTTTCTGCTGCAAGACTACCCCGGGGATAAGGAGCTCGTCATCCTGAACGATTGTCCGAACTTGCGTATCGAATGCGAATTGCCGGAAATCCGTGTGATCAACCTTCCCTATCGAATGAAAACGATAGGAGAGAAACGAAACGCTTGCGTGGCATTATGCACGGGAGAGATCATCTTTCCTTGGGACGACGACGACATACACCTGCCTCACAGAATCTCGTACTCTCTCCAACAGATGACGAACCACCGCTACTACAAAAGCGATTCTCTTTGGTTTTGGAAGAACGGTGAAGTCTCTCCTGAGCCAAAAAAGGCCGTGGCACATGCAATGGGATGCTGGTCAGTCGAGTTTTTCGATGAAGTCGGCGGTTATCCGCACATCCAGAGCGGGCAGGACATGGCCTTGGAAGAGCTCTTCAAAGGCCCAAGCCGTTATGTCGAGCAAACACGCCCGGAGGACATATACTACATCTACCGGTTTCCCGGGACTGGCAGCTATCATCTGTCGGCTTGTGGGTATGGAAAGGGCTATGAGCAGGTCGAGTCGTTCGTGAAGGAGCGAGCCGTCTCCGGGACTCACATTATCTCTCCTACGTGGAGGCAAGACTACCTAGCCATGGTCGACAACGCAGTCTCCCGGCTCAGAATCTGCCCGAAGCCCACTGCTGTAGGCGCGCGATCTGAAGGATGATGGTAGCCGGAGTCCGAAGGCAGAGCGGCCTCCACCACTCAAGTGACAGTGTGGTGGAACCGGTAATGTCTCGCATTAGGGCCGTTCGCTTGTGACGACTTCGTTGATCGACTCGAACATCTGCTGCCACTGTGACCATATGTGGTCCGGCGCGACGGCGCGTGCAAGCCACCGCCGCGCATTGTCGGCAACGTGAAGCCGCAGCTCCTCGTCGTATGCCAGCACGGCCGTGTAGTGGGCAAGCTCCTCGTCGCAGTCCCCGAGGAACCCGGTCTCGCCGTGAACGATCATCTCGCGCCAGCCCCAGGCGTTTTGGGCGACGACCGGCACGCCGGCAGCCATCGCCTCCAGGCCGGCACGCGGCCAGTTCTCGCGGGCTCCACCGTTGACCGGCAACGTTGCGTGGAGTTGACGATAAAAGTCGTGAGCAGGCAGAGCCATGGGACTGAGGCAATCCGCCCAGGGTGGTGCTTCCCCAAGCTTTTGGTGCGTTCGTTCGTCCATGCCCAGCATGAGCGCCCGCTTGTTCGCGTATTGAATGCGTGAGTAGATTGGCCATGTATTGCTGGACCACTTGTCTTGGTCAGGTCGCGCCACGCGTCCCACGAAGAAAGGCTCGCCTCGCATGTGGGGGCGTGGCTGAAAGTGCCATTCCTCCACATCGAACGCGCCCCGAATTAGGAACCCCTGCTTCGGCTCATAGCCATATTCGGCCAAGAGAGGCTCAAGTTCACCCCTCTGAAACTCGGACTGAAACATGTAGGCGTCGAACGGTCCGTGGTCGGCGTAGAACCGCTTCTCCGCGTCGAACAGCCACGTCATGCAGTTGGCCCACACGATCTTGCAATCGAGCTGGCGCAGTCGCGCGGCAAATGTCAACAAGGCGTCGTTGCAAAATCCGACGACGATCGACCCGGCAAGGCCAGGCACCTGGGAAAGTGCGTCCGGGGTAACTTGATGCGTCACGCAGCCGAGGTCATCCAGACGCTTTCTCCAATGTGGAGGCGCATGCCAAGTGGGAATAAGGTGAACATCAACTCCAAAGTTCCGCCACAGCTTGACGGTATGCCAAGCTTCGGTGCAAGCCCCGCCAAGATCTCCAGGATATCCCATCAGAAACAGTTGCATCGGCCGTCCTTTCTCCCATCGTCGCCAATTCCACTGATCGGCCGGTCTCGAACTCCCATGCTGTTGCAACGAAGTCGCACATCCCTCACTTGTCGCGTTTTTTTCTGGGGGCTGACGCCTGCGAGCGTGCGGGCGCCGGACGATCTGTCGGCGAGGCCAAGGCCGCTTTCACATTCTGCTCCATTGACACAACGTTATCGCACTGCTTGCTCAGCAATTCAAACGTCACCTTGGCCCCCTCAATGAAGGCGCGGTCGATGGGCGATACCGTTCCACCGTGATTGGCTTGACGTACAAGCCGAAATACGTAGACAAGCGCACGCTCGCTGTCCGTCAGAACGTCGGCGGCCCTGTTCGAGTCGGCGCCACATGCCTCAACCGGCGAATCAAGCTCAGCCGCCTTGGCTACCATCCCCATAGGAATATCTTCAAATGCCGCCATGTTCCAATCTCCTTCAAGCCTTTACACCGGTGCGTAGCGTGTCATCCATTCGCGAATCAGCTCCATCACGTTTGCCGTAATGCGGACTGCACTTCCACGATCGTTTCGATCTCCCGGCTCATCGATAAAAGCCGTGTGGATGCCTCGAACCGTTCGAATCTTCCGCCCTTCGGGGCCGGTCACGACGTCATAGACCGGACCGCCGCTCATGCCGCCAAGTGTTCTCGCTCGGTAGAACAGTCGACTCTCGGTGGCCGAAACGTCAATCGCGCTTCCACAGAGTTGTAGTCTCGGATAGTATCTCCTCGGGTAGCCGAGTATTCCCATCGAACGCGCGCTGAGAACGCTTTCGCTCATCGTTTCCACTGGAATCGGCGAGATGAGTGCATCGATGGGATCTCGTAGGACGAGCACTCCGAAGTCGAACGCCGAGTAGGCTCTGTACGGGGAATGCGAGTCCTGCTCGACCCACTGCCGAGTTGTGTCGTATTCCGGTGTCGAGACCGCGATTCCACCGGAACCTCCTAGTGCGACATTCCATTTCACCGCATACCCACCCGGCTTGGTGGGATCGAAGATGTTGTGGCCCGCAGTCAAAACGAGACGCGGGGCGATAAGTGTTCCCGACCCAACAGTTCGATGATTTCCGGCAAACGTCGATATGATGCGCGCGACGAAGGGAAAATCACTTGCGTCCACTT
>JALSIV010000406.1 GCA_026989685.1 Pirellulaceae bacterium
ATCGGGACAGGCGGTGCCGCCCCCCGCATCCTTCGCGTCACTCGTCAGTTCGCTCGCCATGCAGGCGGCTCTGGCGCTGCAGGGCATCCAGGTCGAGGGCAATCCTCCGGTGCCGCCCGACCTCCCGCTGGCTCGGCACCTGATCGACACGCTCGAGATCTTGCAGAAAAAGACCGAGGGCAATTTGACCGACGAAGAGTCGACCATGTTGGGCAATGTCATCGGCGAACTGCAACTGCTCTATGTGGAAATGGTCTCGCAAGTGTCGCAGAAGAAGACGTGACGCCAGCTTGGTGGTTCTCGTAGAATCTCCAACTCAAACTGAAAATGCAAGTTGCCTAATGCACTAGAGAAAGGAAGAAGAACATAGAGGAGACGGTCGCTGTCGTCATGTCACTCCGAAACCGGACCACTGATTCGACTTCGAACAATCCGATCCTTCGTGCCCTTCGTGTCCTTCGTGGTCGAATTCCTTTTCCGTTTGAGTTACTACAAGCGGCGATACGTCATTCGACCAGCCTCACATTTCGCGAGGACCGTTGCCGGACGGGACGTCCCACATCGATCACGATCTTGCCATCGGCGGCTCGAGCCTCCGCGTAGTCGGGAACCCCTTTGGGATAAACGGCCTGGATCGACCGCGGCGCAACGGGCTGTCCGTTGACGCGAGGATTGGCAAACGTGACGGTGACTCGAGGAATCTGGCCGACCGGAATGGCCGGGCCATACACTTCCACGAAACTGGCCACCTTGCGCGAGAGCACCAGATCGTGACCGGGGAACCGCAGTGCGCCGATGAAGACGGTTTCCTGTTTGCGGTGCCAGCCGATCCACCCCCACGCAACAAGATGCAGACGACCAGCAACCCCACCAACCGACGTCCCCGCGAATGCTGGTTCATCCGCCGTTGGCGGCTACAATGGAACTGGCCGCGACCAGACTTGCTGCTGGACGCAACAGCCCCACGGCTGGAAAGGCGAGCGGCAGGTCTTGTTTCCGGCTCTCGAAGAATTCCCGATGTCATGTTTCCGCTCGCCTCTCTCTCCTGGTAACGTCATGCCGAGTCGCCGGCCCGATCGACGCGATTTTCTCCGCGGCCCCGCCAATCTCGTACGCTCCGGCACCGGCGATGCTTCCTCGAAGGGGGCTGCCGCGGATACTTATCTGATTCAGTTTACTCGTAACGCGATGGGCTGCCAATTCGAAGTGCTCCTCAACGCGGATCAAGCCAAAGACGATTCGGAGACCGCACTGGAGGTGCTGGACCATGTGGAGTTCCTGGAGCACAAACTCAGTTTGTACCAGCCTCACAGTGAACTCTGCCAGTTGAACCGAGCCGCCGTGGGAGAGGAGTATCCGGTCGACGACGACTTGTGGCCGCTACTGGCATTTGCCGAGCAGCTTCACGATGAAACCGCAGGCGCCTATGACATCACCATGTCTCCCTTATCGCGACTGTGGGGATTCCACCATCGCAACGGCAGACTCCCGAGTCCCGTTGAAATCGCGGACACGCTCACGAGTGTGGGCATGCACCTGGTGCAACTCGATCACCAGGCGCACACCGTCACGCGTCTTCACAAAAAAGTGGAACTCAGCTTCGCGTCGTTGGGAAAGGGATACGCGCTCGACCGTTGCGACCGGCTGCTTGCAGCAAGCGGTGCGCACGATTACCTGCTGCACGGAGGCTACAGCAGCATGTTGGGACGTGGACGGCGCCTGGCTTCGGCAGCGCCCGCCGGGAGCTGGTGCGTGGCGCTCCGCGACCCCGATCGCGCCGAGCATCGGTTGGGGCGCATTCGGCTCGACGACTCGGCGCTGGGAACATCGGGGCTGGCCAACCAGTCGTTCCTGCACCAGGGACGCCGCTATGGTCACTTGCTTGATCCCCGGACGGGCCATCCCGTCGACCATCTGGTCTCTGCCACGGCCGTGGCACCGCAGGCGATGTGGGCCGACGCTTTGGCTACGGCGTTCTTCGTAATGGGCCGGCAGGGGACGGAGGACTATTGCCGGAACCACCCGGAAGTCGGTGCCGTGTTGGTGGCTCCGGGAAAGGGACCGGGACGTCGAGAAACGATCGTCATCGGCCGAGCCGCCGAGCATTGGCTACCTGACTGATCGACGATCTGGCCTTTTGGAAAAGCGTGGCGATCCCCCTCTCGGGCAGGGATTTTTCGCGGGAATGATAGAGGAAAAGCCGCAAATTGGTCGTGCAACGGCGTAAATCGAATTGAAGTGAAGTTCCGGATTCCGATAACATCCAATGCCGAAAACCAAGGATGGTCCACGCCCGGCGACTCGTAATCAAGGAGGAAGCGGCGTGATGTGGCAACGGATGGCCGTATGGATGGCGTGCGTTTCTGGCTCGATGGCCGCTCTGCAGGCCCAGGAGTTCACTTCCTGGTCCGCTCCCACTCTTTCCACTTCCCTCCTCTCGGGCGATTGCCGCTTGCGATTCGAAGTCGTTTCCGGCCGGATCGCCGTCCGTTCGGTCCATTGGCAGACCAAGCGCCGCGAGACTCGGCAGGCATCCGAAGGTAACACACATCAGTCTCTTACGTACTTCTTGGGTGACACTTCTCTGGCACTTCGGTACGAAGCGGTCGCTCCGGACGCCCGCTTGGTTCTGGAAGTACCACACGGTGCCGACATGTCGCTGGAGCTGCACATTTCGCGCGACGGCAAGCAGATGCAAGTCGCCTACTCCCAGACGCCCGATCATGTGCAACTGGTGGTCGAGAGCCCCGAAGGAAAGCAGCGGTTCCGCCATCCGTCGCTGTGGCACTTGCTGTTTCAACAACCGGAGCTGAGCCGTACCTATTTGCTGCCGCTGTTTTCGCTCTGCCGCCAGTCGTGGTCGCTCGAGCGGCAATGGCGGGACGTGCGCCGCGAGTTGTTCCTTCGAGCCGATTCGCTGCGACTTCCCAGCCGGGATCAACTGATGGCCTGGGTGCGCCAGCTATCCAGCCCGCGCCGACAAGACCGCTGCACCGCCATGAAGCAATTGCAGGGCGTGGGGCAACCCTTGATCGCGTTCCTTCAGTCGCTCGACGAATCGCAGCTCGATCGCGAACAACGCTACTATCTGGCGAGGCTTCGTTCATCGCTGGTTCGCCCGGTGACGGATACGCCGCACAGTGTGGCCGCCATGCTGGTGGGGGACCCCCGCATCTGGACGGCGCTGACCTACGACGCCGACGCGCAGACTCGCACTTTGGCGGCTCGGCAACTATCGCGACTCACCGGGCAACCGGTGGCCACGGAAGACTATGCCATCTCCAAGTGAGCGGGCCATCTCAAAATAGACGGCCCTAATCTCGCCGCACTCGTCCCACGCTCGACTGGAAATAGCGCCGACGGCGCTTCCCTTGTACGCGTTGCGATTCCGATTGCCGGCGCTGCAAATCCGCCAGACTCGCCTGGCAGTAGCGGCACTCGATCGTCTCCAAATGGAAGCGGATATACTCGCCGACCCCTTCGTCCAACGCTCCCAGCAGATAGCTCCCTAGCTGCTCGCGGGTGGGGCAACTGAGTCGATACCGGCGCCAGATCGCACCGACGGTGTGGGCTCCCTGGTCGCGTTGTCGAATGAGTGTCACCAGCCGGTGGCGCAACTGCTGGTCCGATCGCATCGCCTGCTCGATCGATGCCATCATCTCGGCAGGCAATGCCTCCTCCAGGAAAGCCTCGAGTTCCGAATCGCTGATCAACATGGATGCCTCGCGGGAGAAAAGCCGGTACTTTCGGTCATTGTACGACGACCACGCTCGAGGTGCAATCGAGAGGCGAAGCCCCGCGATGCGGAACCTACCGAGCCATTATGAGCCCGTGAAGTTTTCGCGTCAACGACGAGGCGCTACGATGGAGACATGATTGACATTCTCGATTGATGTGAACCCGACTGGACTGAGTGGTATCTGAGGACACCGCAACAGCGGTGGTGGGAGAGCGAGCGGTTATGGGAAGCTTACCTGGAAATGGGAGGCACGCTTGATCCGGAACCCGATGCTCAAAGTCCTTTCTTCGATGCAGACGAATGGCGTGAAGTGTCTGCTGATGGGTGGCCAGGCATGCGTCTTATACGGCGCAGCGGAGTTTAGCCGGTGACGTCGATCTCGTGGCACTCGCCGATGCCCCCTAACCGGCTCGGCGGATGGGGACGGACGGAGGCGTGTCATCGGTTTCATCGGCGACGACTCGCAGGGCGACACCCTCTCCACTCGGCGGCTTGCGCCCGCGCACGTAGCCTCGCTGAGTCGTGCGGAGGAACTCCAGCATCTGCGTAGCCGGCGCGGAAGTGAAGCTCCGTTCCAGTTCGGCCAGTAATGCTTCCCAGGCCAAACCCGATTGGAAGATCAGGCGATAGGCCTGCTTGAGCTGGTCGATTTGAGCGGCGGAGAAGCCGCGGCGGCGCAGGCCGATCACATTCAGCCCGACCACCTTGCTGGTAAAACCGTCGACCGTCACGAACGGCAGGACGTCCGCCTTGATGTGCGACTGGCCTCCCACCATCGAATGGCGGCCGATGCGGCAGAATTGATGAGCGGCGGCGGCCCCCGAGAGATAGGCGAAGTCGTCCACCACCACGTGCCCCGCGAGCAGCACGTTGTTCGCCAGGATCGTGTGGTGGCCCACTCGGCAGTCGTGCGCCACATGCGCATTGGCCATGATCATGTTGCAGTCGCCGATGCGCGTGGCGTTGCCCGGTTCGAGTGCCGCATGGATCGTCACGTTCTCGCGAATCGTGTTTCCATTCCCCACGTGCAACGCACCAATCTCGTCGTGCGCGTGGAGGTGTTGAGGTCGCCCGCCCAGTACGGCTCCCTCACTGACGCAGTTGTCTGCGCCGAGCACGGTCCCTTGCTTTAGCACGGCATGAGCTGCGATGTGGCAGCGTGGGCCGATGACCACGTCCGACTCGATCACCGCGTACGGTCCGATCGTCACCTCCCCGCCAAGTTGGACATCGGACGCCACAACCGCCGTCGGATGGATCTGGTTCACGGCATGCTCCCATCATCTGCTGGTCCCACGCGGTGGCAACTCCGTCTGCCACGCCTCCACCTCTATCGGCACGCAGTGCCCGCGTGCCGAACCGAGCCTCGGACAATCGTTGCCATCGGGCCCTGTTCCCCAATAGCGCTCCCTTTCCGGGTTTGCCTGCCTTGCCCAACTCGTAGCCGACTCGCTATGGTAACGGACAAATGAGGGCCGCCTTTGCCCGCGCTCACCGGCCGGCGAAACTCGCGGACCCACTTCCCGTCTCGGCCAACGATACTCGATTCACCATATTGGAGCCGACCGCCATGTCCGACGTCCACCAGATGTATCAGGAAGCGGAAAAGCTGAAAGAAGAAGGCAAACTCGCGGAAGCCGCAGAAAAGCTGGAGGAGCTGCTGCAAGTCGACGATTCCCATGTGCTGTCCCATCTGACGCTCGCCGTGCTCTACAGCAAACTCGGCAAGCACGACGAAGCCGTCCAGCATGGGGAACGCGCCTGCCAACTCGAACCGACCGATGCGCTCAACTTCACGGCGCTCAGTGTGACCTACCAGCGAGCCTATGCGGGGACGCAAAACCTGGGCTTTATCCAGAAGGCCGAAGAAGCCATGGCCAAGGCGCATGAAATCCAGGGGGGGCCTCACCACCACTAGGATCGTAGACTTTCCCAGGCGCCGGCCAGCAGCTCGGCGGCCCGGTCGACGTCATCTTCACTGGTGGACCAGCCGAGACTCAGGCGGACCGTCCCCTCGGCCGTCTCCGGCGGTACCGACATGGCGGCCAACGTGGCCGATCGCACCTCGCTTCCGCTGTGGCAAGCGGCGCCCGTCGATGCGGCCACCCGGCCCGCTCGTTCCAAGAGTTCGTGACCGGCAACATCCGGAAACGCCGCGCTGAGCGTGTTGGGCAAGCGCGGGGCCCGCTCCCCGTGAACCACCAGGTCTTCGCCGACGGCCGATCGCAGCCGTTCGGCCAGCCGGTCGCGCAGAGCGGCCATCCGAGCGGCCGCCGAATCGAGCTGGCGGACGATCTTCGCCGCTGCCACACTCAAGCCGACAATCGACGCGACGTTTTCCGTACCCGCCCGCAAACCGCGCTCGTGGTCGGCTCCGTGGACGAGCGGGGTGATCTCAACCTCCGAACGGACGAGCAGGGCGCCCACACCTTTGGGAGCATACATCTTGTGGCCGGCCACCGTGAGCAGATCCACGCCCAAGTCGGCGAATCGTACCGGAATCTTCCCGATAGCCTGAGCGGCATCGGTGTGAACCAGCACACCCCGCTCATGACACAAACGAGCGATTTCCGAAATCGGCTGGATGGTCCCGACTTCATTGTTGGCCAGCATGATGCTCACCAAACGAGTCCGATCGCCGATGGCCGCGGCCACTTCGGCCGGATCGACAACGCCGTCGGCATCGACACCGACTCGCGTCACCTCGACGTCTCGCTCCTCCAGGAAAGCCGCCACTTTTTCGACCGCCGGATGTTCGACCGCCGAGATCACCAAGTGCCCGCTGCCGCGGCCCCCGTCGAAGACCCCCTTGAGTGCCAGGTTGTTGCTCTCGGAGCCGCCTGACGTAAACACCACTTCTTCCGGCTCGCACACCAGAGCCGCCGCGATTTGCTCACGAGCGTCCGAGACGGCTTCGCGAGCGGCCGCTCCGAAGGCGTGAGCACTCGACGGATTACCGAAGTGCCGGTCGAGAAACGCCGCCATCGCTTCGCGCACTTCGGGCCATACGGGAGTCGTGGCATTATGGTCAAGATAGATGGGAGGCGTCATGGAATGGCAATCTGTAGGGAGAGGAAAAAACAGGTTCTGCGGATACGACCGATTCTGCCGATACTATCGCGCGTCCGCAAGTCGGGCATGTCCGCAAGTCGGGTCGGGACACCGGTGCCCCGCGGCTTTGCGCGAGCCATTCGAAGACCATTTGTTGATGATGATGTCGTAGTTGGCGAAGAGTTTGCAGGGAAGTGGAGTGAGAATCTCCCGCCGTCCCGCGACTGTCAGAGTGACGAACGCCGAAGATGCCACTGGTCGGTGAGACTGGGAAGGCCGGTTAGTAGGTCGACCTCGAGCCAGGATACCTGGACTCTTCGCGTCACGACGGACGGATTCCTCGAGGATCAGGAAGGACGTTCGCATGAACCGATTCTGTCTCACGGTGCGCCGCTGTTGGGCGCCCGTCGCCTGTGCCGCTTTGGCCGTGGCCATTCCACTCGCGTCTTCGGCCCAGTCTCCGCCGCAAGTTCCGGTCCGAGTCGTGGTCCAGGACGACGGCTCCGAGCCCCCTCCGCCCGCCACCAATCCGACTCCGGCCATCGAAGAGCCTCCGGCGATCGAAGAGACCGTGGTGCCGGCGCGCCCCGACCCATTCCCCACCAGCCCCGTCGAGAGTGACACGGTATTGTCGGCCACCACATCGGCCACCCGCGCCGAACAGGTGGGCAGCAGCGTCACCGTGATTTCCGGCGATTCGATCCGCGAGGCCGGTTTGCAAAACGCGGCCGAAGCACTGCGCACGGTGGCGGGCGTCAACGTCGTTCGCCAGGGGAACTTCGGTGGTCTCACCTCCGTGTTCCTTCGCGGCGCCAATTCCCAGCATACGAAAGTATTGCTGGACGGCATTCCGCTCAACGACCCCAGCAGTGCCGCGCGAGCCTTCGATTTTTCGCTGTTATCGGCGGACGAGATCGAACGCATCGAGATCATCCGGGGACCGCAAAGCGTGCTGTACGGCAGTGACGCCATCGGCGGCGTGGTCAACATCATCACCAAACGGGGCGACGGACCGGTGCAAGTGCGTGTCGGCGGCGAAGGAGGCAGTTTCGGTACGGGACGCGGCACGTTCCACATGAGCGGCGGCGGCGACCGAGCCTATTTCTCCATCGGAGGCTCGTACTGGGACACCACCGGGTTCTCCTCGGCCGCATCCCGATTGGGGAATCCCGAACCGGACGGCTACCGCAACGGTACCATGAGCGGGCGGTTCGGCTGGACCCCGGCCGAATCGTTCAACATCGATTACGTGATTCGCTATGTCGACGCCGATGTCGAGATCGATGATTTCAGCTTCGTGACGGGACTCCCCTTCGACAACTTGATTCGCCGGAACCTCACCAAGACGCTATGGCAGCGTGTTCAAGTGCAATCGCTGCTGTGGGATGGAATGCTGGAACAGAAACTGGGACTCAGCATCGCCGACTACGATCGCTTCGACACCGACCCCGGACTGTTCGTGCCTCCCAGTTTCAACGGTTTGTCGCGCACGGTCGACTGGCAAGCCAGCCTGATGGTCACGCCGACCAACATGTTGTCGGCGGGAGTGGTCTTCTACCGCGAAATGGCCTCGTCCTCGTTCCAGTCCAAAGTGGCGCAGGAGCAGTTGTCGGCCTACGTGGAAGACCAGTTCCAGATCGGCGAGCGATGGTTCGGCACGATCGGCGTCCGCTGGGACGACCACTCGCGAGCCGGCTCGGCGCAGACATATCGCTTCACCAATCGCATTCCCATCGACTCGATCGGCGCTTCGATCCACGGCAGTATCGGCACCGGCTTTCGCGCACCGTCGCTGGCGGAGAACCTGTTCCAGTTCGGCAATCCCAACTTGCGGCCGGAGTTCTCCAAGGGATGGGATGTGGGCTGGCAGCAGAAGCTCTGGGGCGATTCCCTGGTCGTCGATGCGACTTACTTCCGCAACGATTTCATCGATCTGATCGTGTTCGACTTCAACACGTTTTCGCTGCAGAACGTGGGCCGCGCCCGCTCGCACGGTGTCGAATTGACGGCCGTCTGGCAGATCAACTCCGACTGGCGGCTTTCGGGTTCCTACACCTACGACGACACGGTCGATCTGGACGCCAACCGGCAGCTCTATCGGCGGCCCCGCAACTACACGTCGGTCGTGTTGGAGCGACTGTTCGATCGAGGCGTGGCTCGACTCGACGCGATCTTCGCGGGAAAACGACTCGATACGCGAGACGTCACGCTGGCGTCATACGTCCTGGTCAACGCCTCGGGCCGTTACCGGCTGAACCACCACTGGTCGCTGTACGGTCGTGCCGAGAACCTGCTCGATCAAGAGTACGAAGAGATCCGCGGCTACGG
>JALSIV010000407.1 GCA_026989685.1 Pirellulaceae bacterium
ATGTGAAACCGTGGAAAGACATCCCGATCGACCAGCAACACCTGGTAACCCGCTTCGGCGACCAGCGCGGCGACGGTGCACCCCGCCGGACCACCGCCCATGACGACAACGTCGTAGGATTTTTTCATGCTCAACACTCTCCCACGGCCAAGTCCGATCGATCCGGTGCCACGATCTCCAGCAGCTCGATAGCCGGAGCACCACCACAATGAATCAACGCAGTTCTTCCATACGTCGCCTCACCCTCGCGCATGGCGAACAACGCTCGCAGCCTCGGACCGGCCGCGACCTCCCATAGGGCAATGCACTCGACTTCGCGCATCACGTCATGGTCGATCAAAATCCTGCCCAGCGGCTTCGACCTCGCGGTAATCTCGCGCTGCACATCTTCCGGCAGCAGTCCCATGTGAAGGCGAACAATGCCGTATTGCACGACCCCGTCATCGGACGTCCGCCGCAGCAAGATCTCTCGCGCGTAGACATCGCCCGCGACCACAGTCTGCAGCACGTCGACTCGCACCGGGGTGCGATGGTGAGACTCCACCGTTACCGTCATGTGTTCATGGTGAGCCAGTAAGCGACGGGGGACTTCGGGCATCGCCGAAGCCTCCACCGGCCGAAACGTTGCCAGCTCGTCGCGGAAGTCGAAGAAGACTCCCACCAATTCATCCAAATCGGGCATCGCGTCGGAAAGTCGCGTCACACTTGCTCCCTTCGACCCCACGGACTCCACCTGCCGCCTCGTCCGCCCATTCCCGTCACCGCGGCAGGGTGAGCGGAATCACGGCGGGACGCGTTTCGAACTCCGACTCGTCCGGGCGATCCCACACCGTGTCGAGCAGATACTGCAACAGATGCCGCAGCCGCTCATTCTCCAGTTCGTCGATCGCCGCCAACGCCCGAATCCGATGCTTGTCTACCAACTGCAAGGCTCGAGCGAACACATCGGCTTTGAGGAACAACTGCCGAGCCCGCTCGACACGCACGGCCTGGCTCTGCGAATCGTCCGTCGCCAAACTCAGGAGCTCATCCGAGTCGCTCGCCGAAAGAGAGTCGCAGGCCAATGCCCACAACAAGGTCGGACGACCGCCCAACAAGTCGGTCCCCACCGCGCACTTGTTGGAATCGTCGGCACGCCAGTCCTGCAGATCGTTGAGAATCTGAAATCCGACTCCCAGATTGCGAGCGAATTTCTTCAGAGGATCCCGCAAATCGTCAATCGGCCCCGCCAAGCGGGCACCGGTGAGCAGAGCAGCCTCGAATGCCGGCGCCGTCTTGAGCACGTACACTTTGAGAGCATCGATGGGCTTTAGACGCTTGTCGTGGACGTCGCGCCACGCCAGCTCGGCCCCCTGCCCTTCCGACAACCGCATGTGAGCATCCGCCAAAAGACTCAATACGTCCGCCGTCACGGCCGCCCCCAGCGCAGCCGTCTCACCACTCACCAGGCGATACCCCATCCCGATCAAGTAGTCTCCCACGTTGATCGCCGTCGCACCGCCGAACCGACGGTGCAGCGACGGCTCCCCATACCGGTAGAGGTCGTCGTCCTGGATGTCGTCGTGCACCAGCGAGGCCTTGTGGAACGCCTCGATCGACATGGCGGCTCGCAGTACCGACTCGGAAACGTCCTGCTCCGTTTCGTCTCCCGATCCCAGTTTGCCACCGGTCAACGCGTCATAGACGGCCAGAGCAATGAAAGGACGCGAGTACTTTCCGCCTTTGGTCAAGAAGTCGTACGCAATCGCCTCGGTGGCGGCTACCGGATCGAGTCCCTGCAAGCCGCCTTCGGGAACCTGGCTCAAACGAGGGCCGCCGCGAAGCCGAGGCACCAGTTGCTCGAGGCGGTCCGCTTCGAACAACCCCGCCGCCAGCCGCATCACCGGAAGATAGCTTTCCGTTTTCACCACCTCGGACGCGGCTTCCACCTGCAGGATGTCCCGAACCCACGGTTCATCCACCGACGTATTGCGGCAGTCGCTGGACAAGAGTGGCACCGCCATGCAGGGGATTCCCGCCAGCAAGATCTTGTCGATCGCCTTTTCCAGCACGTTCAGGCAGGCCACACCGACGATGGCATCCACATAACCACTGACGATCACCTTGAGGACGACGGGAGAACCCTCGGCCACCAGGACCCGATATCCCATCTCCTCGGCCATCCCCCGGAAATCGGCGATGCTGCACGCCCCGCATTCTTTGCAATTCAATCCGAACTCGTCGTAGTCGGCCGGACACCCTTCGGCATGCTTGAGACAGTGAGGGAGCAAGAATAGCCGTCGCGAAGGGGGCACCGCCGCGACCTGGTCGCGCCAAAACTCGGACGCCAGCACCACCATCGTCCAACCGACGTACCCTTCGGGCTCACCCGCCTCAGCCAACAGTTCGCGTGCGAGTCGCTCCATCTCGTCCTTGCCGAGAGGCCGGGACTTGTCGAGACGTCCGGCCAACTGGCGACACCTCTCGCGCAGAGACTCCCGCAAGTCCAGGGATGGGGGCACGAGTTTCAGGTGGGAGGTTGCGCGCCGAGCCGCCTCCCGTCGGTTACCGGTTGCTGCTGTCGCCAATGTCGTTTTCCTCTCGTTGTCGTATCACTCGCCCCAACGCGGCAGCCGTGAAGGTGATCGGATAGAGCCTTTCATAATACCACAGCCGAGCGAAGTAGAAACCGATCGGCGACGGTTGATCGTAAAACCGCTGCTCGACCGCTCGCACCAGCCATTGCACCCCTCGCCTGAGAGATTCACACTCACCATTGGCGGCCGCCAAGGCCTCCACGGCCAGTGCCGTCTCCTCGACGGAACTCACGCCCAACTGTGGACAGAACTCGGAGTTCGCCGGCCCGCCCCCCCAGCCGCCGTCGCCGTTCTGCCGCGCGTACAACCAGTCCAAACCCCGTTGCACCGTCGGAGTATCGGCCAACCCCAGCTCCGCCAGGCTCACCACCACCTTCGACGTCCCGTACACCGGGTTGGCCTCGTCCGGATCGTCCTGATTGCCGAACCACAGCGGCCACCAGCTTCCATCGGGTCGCTGCTGCCGCCGCAGATAGGAGACTCCCCGTGATCGCGCCCGCCGAAACTCTCGCCCCGCGGCCTGGTCCTCCCAAGCCGCAAGCGCTCGCAGCGCGTGAGCGGTCAAGTCGGCTCCACTCCGGTCAAATGGCAATTTTCCCCACCCGCGACAAAACGTCGGCCAACCGCCATCGGAGTTCTGCAGTCCGACCAGCCACGCCAATCCCATATCCGCCGCACGCTCGATCGACTCGCGCTCCTTGCGCGATAGCGAACTCGACTCCCAAAACCGTCGCAAAGCCAGCAGGGCCCCGGGAGTGTCGTCGGCGTCGGGCACCGAACCACTCAAGTCGCTCCAGCCCCACCCCCCGGGATCGGCGCCCGTATAGCGATGCCGCTGCTTCACCTGACACCCGAGAATCCAGTCCAGACACTCCAGCCGACCAACGTCGAACCCGCCGGCAGCCAAGTGATTCACGGCCAGCGTGGTGTTCCAGGTCGCCAGATTGGTATCGATGGGCCAGCTCCCGTCCGCTCGAGCCGACTGCACCAGGAAACGTCGCCCCCGCACGGCCACTTCATGTTGATGCCTCCCCATCCCTTCCAGGCTCATCAGCACAAAGCTGGTCAGCGGGACCGCCTCGAGATACCCACCACTTTCCGGCTGCACCTCGCACAGGACACGCAATGTCCGCTCCACGGCCGCTCGCCGCAGCCCTCGGGTCAGCGGATTGGCCGGTGGCCGGAAGTGGAAACGAGCCTGCCCGATAGCAACCAGCGCGGGAATCGCATAGCTCACCACCGGCAACCGCAGAAAGCGATACCAGCTTTGAGGAAACTGAGCCAGTTCGAACGGCAAAGCCGGTACGTCACGCCAACCGACTCGCCCGCACAACGCGGCACAAGCCAAAATGGGAACGGCAAATGTCTTGTCGCGACCGTATCGCCGCCACAGCGCGGGAATGCCTCCCGCCCGGTCGACATACTGCCGAGCGGCTGTGACGGCGGTGGAGACTCGATCGGCATCGTCCACGAGATCACCCGCGAGTGTCAGCGCAGATTCGGCCAGCATGGTCGTGGCGATGTTGGAATAACTGCGGTCGGTATCTCCCCAGCCTCCATCGGGCCGCTGATGCTCGATCAGGTACCGCAGGCCGCGACCGCAAAGATCTCTCCAGTGTCGGGACTCAGGAGAATCCCCGGCGTTTTGGGAAGCCAGCCGGAGTGCCACGACCGCGGTGGCCGTCGACAGAGCCGACGAGCAGAGCTCGCCCGTCCAGTGACCCCGTCCGTTTCGTTCCGCCAGCAACCGATCGCGCACCGTCCGCCACGCCGCTGCAGCGCGACGGTCGACGATCCGGGATTGGGCGGGGGGGTGAGGGGCGGACATGGGCGAGGCGTGTGGGTTTCCGGCCGTACCGGCAAGAAAAACTCCCGACAGCGGCAACCGGTGACTTTTATCATGGCGGACGGACTCGAAGTCGGATAGTCGGGAATTCGACCAAAACAGGATGGGAACGGGCGTTTTGAGCGAAGCGCGAGGCGAAGAATGCCGATAGCCAGTTAGAGCTCCCTGATGACACTGCGCGCCGGACCACCGGTGGCCGCATCACTCCCATGAATCCCAGGTTGAAAAATGGGGCTGCCGGTACTCCAAATCGGCCGCTCCTCGGTTTACAATTCCGGGAGCCTGTCATCGAACTCCAGTCCGCAAGCACCATGGCCGAGTTTCGGAATCGGTACGGTAGGTTGTGTTACAGGCTCAAAAACTGTTCACCGACGTCAACACATTGGTCGACGTCAACGGAGTGATGAACCAGTGGCCCTTTTGTTTTGCTCACTCCCGTAATCTGGCATGGCCGAATTCGAACGCCCCAAATCGGTATCGCTCCGGCTGCGCCGGCGCCCCGGCCGCCATGCCTGGGAGGATCTTTCGGACGAAGAACTGCTGGATTGGCGGTTCTGCGACCTCGGTCTGCAGTTGGAAGGAACCGTCCTGCAAGAACGGATCGCCAAACTGTATCGCGAGCTGGAATCGCACGGCTTGAATTTCCGCCCGCACTGCTGGCTCTCCGATGAGTGGTTTTCGCCCGACGGAATCCCCGGAATCGCCATCCCCTTCTACCTGGCGCATCCGCGATTGGCACGACTGGAATACCGCCAGATGTACGAAGTGGAAGGGGGAACGCGGGATTGGTGCATGAAGATCTTGCGGCACGAGGCGGGGCACGCCATCGATACGGCGTTCCGCCTCTCGCGACGACGCACCTGGCAAGCCGTCTTCGGCAGCCCGTCGACTCCCTACCCCGACGAATACCGTCCGCGTCCCCACAGTCGTCACTTTGTCCGGCACCTGGCGCACTGGTACGCGCAAAGCCATCCTTCGGAGGATTTCGCCGAGACGTTCGCCGTGTGGGTCAAACCGCGCTCGCAGTGGCGACGCGACTATGCAGGCTGGCCGGCACTCGAGAAGCTCGAGTATGTCGACCGGTTGATGGCGCAGTTGGCCGGGCGAAAGCCGCCCGTCTGCTCGCGTCTGCGAGTCGATTCGCTGCCGCGTCTGAAAAAGACGCTGCGGGAGCATTACCGCGACCGCAAGGAACGCTACGGAATCGGCCGGCCCTCTTGGGTCGACCGGGAACTGTTCCGGCTGTTCTTGCCCAACGACGGCAACAGCCACCTCCCGCTGGCTTCCTCCTTCCTGCGCAACCATCGCCGCTCCCTCTGCACATCGGTCGCTCGAGTCACCGGCCAGGACCGCTATACCATCGACCAGGTGATCCAGGAGATGATCGATCGCTGCCGCGAGCTTCGGCTGCGAGCCGGCCGCTCGACACGCACCCTGCAACGTTCCACCCGCCACACCCTGATCCTGCAAACGACGAAACTGCTGCGCAGTCGCCACCACAAGGTCGCGTTATGAAACGCCTGCGAGTCCTCGTGCTGATGGACGAAGCCTTCGTCCCGCCCGATTCCCTGGAAGGCGTCAGCGACGAGGAGATGCTCGAGTGGAAAACCGAATACGATGTCCTCACCACGCTCGAGGAAATGGGGCACGACGCCCGGCCGCTCGGCGTCAGCGATGACCTAGGTGCGATCCGCGACGCGCTGCTGGAGTGGAAACCCGACATCACCTTCAATCTGCTCGAGGAATTCCACGGAGTGGCCGTATTCGACGCCCATGTCGTGAGCTACCTCGAGCTGATGAAGCAACCCTACACCGGCTGCAATCCTCGAGGCCTGATGCTGGCTCACGACAAGGCACTGAGCAAGAAACTGCTGGCCTACCACCGCATCCCCACTCCCAAATTCCTGGTCTACCCTCGAGGCCGCCGAGTCCACCGACCAACGCGGCTCCACTATCCCCTGCTGGTCAAGTCGGTGATCGAAGAAGCCTCGCTGGGAATCTCCACCAAGTCGCTGGTGGACAACGATCGCCAACTGCAGGACCGAGTCGAATACGTCCACCGGGAACTCGATACCGACGCGCTGGTCGAGGAGTACATCAAGGGACGGGAATTCTATGTCGGCGTCCTGGGAAACCAGAGGCTGCAAACTCTGCCGGTCTGGGAGATGGTCTTCAAGAACCTGCCACCCGACATGCCCAATATCGCCACCGCCAAGGTCAAATGGGATGTGGAAACCCAAAAGAAACTGGGAATCGAAACCCATCAGGCCAAGGACCTCGACGAGACCGAAGTCGCCGCCATCTCGCGGCTGTGCAAACGCATCTACCGGGCACTCAGCCTGAGCGGCTATGCCCGCATGGATCTGCGACGCAGCGAAGCGGGACAGATCTACGTGCTCGAGGCCAACCCCAATCCCAACCTCTCCTACGGTGAAGACTTCGCCGAATCGGCTCACGCCGCCGGCATCCCCTACGACCAGCTCCTGCAACGTATCCTCAACCTGGGACTGCGTTATAAGGGATACGTATGAACCTGAGCGCCGACGATGCGGTTCCGGTCGTCCGCTCCGCACCCGCCTGTGGTATACTTGCGATGATCTCCGTCGGTCTCATCGACGCGAGCTGGCTCAAGCGGCTATCCCCAACGCTTCGATCGAGGCTCGAGCAACTGCTGAACAACCCGGATGGCTGATGCTCCGAAAAAGGAAACCGGCCTCACTCCTCTTTCTCAGCGGGTGACGGCTTGAGTAGCTTCCGGTGGAGGCCAGCCAGTTCTTCCGCCGACAACTTGGCCACCTTCCGGTCATACGTGAGCAGACCGTTGACCTCCCCCTCCACGTCGCTGGTCTGCGTATACACTCCAGCGGCGATCCCCTTCGCACGCAACTCGTTGAGCATCTTCAGCGACTGCACGTAACGCTCGCGGTACTCCTCGGCATTCTTGGGCAGCCCGCCATATCCCCAGTTTCGACGACTGGCGTCCCAAATGTGATCGCGCATCACCAACCCATGGCCGCCGAACTCGCCGACAACCTTGATGAAATCGCGGTAGCGACTCGGACGGAACGGAAACCCCGGATGCGGATATTGGTGGTGGTCGACCACGTCGCCCACCGGCCAGAAATTGCCTCCGCTGGCAATGTTGACCAGCCGCGTAGGATCCCGCTTCTTCACCCACTTGCCCACTTCGAGTGTGCGGTGCTGCCCCCACGCTTCGTTGAATGGCACCCACATCACGATCGAGGGATGGTTCTCCAGATTGTCGATCATCCAGTCCAACTCGCGCATGAACTGCCGGTGATGTTCCTGTGGCCACACGGCGTCCTGGGGATTCTCCTCCAGACGCGTCCATTTCGGCTTCACGCCGCCACTGACATGATCCTGCCACACCATCATGCCGAGTCGATCACAGTGGTAATAGTACCGCCGCGGCTCGACCTTGATATGCTTGCGGATCATGTTGAAGCCGGCCTTCTTGAGAAACTCGATGTCGGATCGCATGGCCGCATCGGAGGGCGGCGTCAGCAACCCGTCGGGCCACCAACCCTGATCGAGCGGACCGTGATGAAACAGGATCTTCCCGTTGAGCGTCAGGCGGAGGTGACCGTCGGCATCGCGAGTCTTCCCCACCGTGCGAAAGGCCGTGTACGACTCGACTTCGTCCAGCACATTCCCGCTGGCATCCTGGATCGCGATCTTCAACCGATAAAGGTGCGGTGAACGGGGATACCACAACTTCGGTTGAGCGACCTCCACGCGGGCCGATCTGATTTCGAGAACCGGATCGGGAACGCGGGGATTGGGGAAACCTCGAGCCCGCGTCTGCAGGCGTCGATCTGTGTCGTACACCGAAAGCGTGATCGTACGGACCGGCCGAGTTCCCGCCACGGATGCCGCCACCTCGATCGTCCCCCGCTCCGCATCGCTGCGAATCGTGATGTCCTCGATGTACGACGGCCCCACCTCTTCCAGCCACACCGTCTGCCAGATGCCGGAGACGCGCGTGTACCAAATCCCTTTCGGCTCGAGTACCTGTTTGCCGCGAAGCTGCCATCCCTCGGTCTCGTCTTCCACTCGCACCACCAACTCGTTCTCGCCGATCCGGATCGTATCCGTCACGTCGAACGAAAACGGCGTGTTTCCGCCCTGATGCTCGCCTACCAGCTTCCCATTGAGCCACACTCGGCAGCGATAGTCGACCGCCTCGAAGTTGAGCAGCGCACGACCCGGCCGGCTTTTACCCCGAGGCTCCGAGACAGAAAACCGGCGGCGGTACCACAATGCCTCATCCGGCTGCAAAAGGCGCTGAACTCCTCCCAGTTTCGATTCCAAACAGAAGGGAACCAGAATCGTTCCGTGCCACTGCTCCGGTTGCTGCTGCCGATCTTGCGGCGTGACGGCATAGTCCCACAAGCCGTTGAGATTCTGCCAACCGGATCGGCGAAGCTGCGGACGCGGATACTCCCGCCAGGCATTCGCCGGCGTCACTTCCCCTCCCCACGGAGTGACCAGTTCCGAGATGAACGGCTGAGGCGACTTGGACGGCTCTTCAGCCGCTAAATGACCGAGCGCAATTCTGCGACACGAGCAGGAGAATTGATATTGGAGCATTTTGGCAAGAAAGAGAAAATGGGAACTCCCCTAACAGTTCATGTTTTTCGAAG
>JALSIV010000408.1 GCA_026989685.1 Pirellulaceae bacterium
ACGTGGCCGATTTCCATCCGGGGGAGATTGTCAGTGGCGAGGGGCACGTGGTGTGTGGTCGATGCCGCAACTGCCTGGCCGGGCGTCGTCACCTCTGCAAGGACACCCAGGGAATCGGTGTCAATCGCCCGGGGGCTTTTGCCGAATACTTGGCGTTGCCGATGACCAACGTGTGGCACCACGAGCCGGAGATCGATCGGGAAGTGGCGGCGATCTTCGATCCGTTCGGCAATGCGGTCCACACGGCACTGTCGTTTCCCGTGCTCGGCGAAGACGTCCTCATCACCGGCGCCGGTCCGATCGGCATGATGGCGGCGGCCGTGGTGCGGCACGCGGGAGCTCGCCATGTGGTGATCACCGACGTGAATCCGTGGCGACTCCGGTTGGCTGCCGAACTCGGGGCCACGCGAACGGTGGATGTGCGCAGCGAATCGATTGCCGATGTGCAACGCGAACTGGGCATGAAGGAGGGATTCGACGTGGGGCTGGAGATGTCCGGGAATCCCCAGGCTTTTCGTGGGATGCTGGAGAACATGTGTCACGGCGGCAAGATCGCCATGTTGGGGATTCCGTCCGAATCGGTGGCCATCGATTGGAACCTGGTGGTCTTCAACATGATTACAATCAAGGGCATCTACGGGCGGGAGATGTACGAAACCTGGTATAAGATGACGGTGATGCTGCAGAGCGGCCTCGACATCCGGCCCGTGATTACGCATCGCTTCCACGCTCGCGACTTCGAAGAGGGGTTTGCGGTGATGCGGTCGGGCGAGTCGGGCAAGGTGATCCTCGATTGGACTTTCTGACGAAAGGGATGGCGGAATCATGTACGGCGAATTCCAGGCGCATGTGCAGTCGGTATTGGAGGAGATTCGAGCCAGCGGGCTGTACAAAGCGGAGCGCGTGATCACCACGCCGCAGGATGCCCGCATCAAGGTCGGTGATGGGCAGCCGGTGTTGAACTTGTGCGCCAACAATTACCTCGGCCTGGCCGAGCATCCCGACGTGATTCGAGCGGCGCACGAAGGTCTGGACCAGTGGGGTTACGGGCTTTCATCGGTCCGTTTCATCTGCGGAACGCAAGCCATCCACAAGAACCTCGAGCAGAAACTATCGGAGTTCCTGGGTACCGAGGACACCATCTTGTACACGTCCTGTTTCGACGCCAACGGTGGCCTGTTCGAAACGCTGTTGACCGCCGAGGATGCGGTCCTTTCGGATGAGCTCAATCATGCCAGCATCATCGACGGCGTCCGGCTCTGCAAGGCGAAGCGTTTCCGTTACCGGAACAACGACATGGCGGACTTGGAATCGAAACTGCGGGAGGCGGCCGACAGTCGTTTCCGCCTGATCGCCACCGACGGCGTCTTTTCGATGGACGGCTACATCGCCGATCTGCCGGCGATCTGCGACTTGGCGGAGAAATACGGAGCCCTGGTGATGGTGGACGATTCCCACGCCGTCGGCTTCATGGGCAAACGGGGGCGCGGGACTCACGAGTATCACGGCGTGATGGACCGGATCGATATCATCACGGGAACACTCGGCAAAGCGCTCGGCGGCGCCAGCGGCGGCTACACCAGCGGTCGCAAGGAGATCATCGAGCTGTTGCGGCAGCGTTCCCGGCCCTATCTGTTCTCCAACTCGGTAGCGCCTCCGATTGTAGCGGCCTCCATTCGCGCCATCGATTTGCTTTCGGAATCGACCGAACTGCGTGACCGACTCGAGTCGAACACTCGCTTCTTCCGCGAGTCGCTGCAGCAGGCGGGATTTCGGATCTTGCCCGGCGAGCATCCGATCATCCCGATCATGTTGGGCGAAGCGACGTTGGCGACCCGCATGGCCGACGCTCTGCTGGAAAAGGGGATCTACGTGATCGGATTCTCCTATCCGGTGGTCCCCAAAGGCAAGGCGCGGATTCGCGTCCAGGTCTCGGCCGCTCATACGCGAGACGACCTGGAGTTCGCCTTGGAGAAATTCCAAGAGGTGAAACGCGAACTGGAAATCAGCGACTAGCCGTCTGCGGCGACGCTGGCATCGTGGTTGCCGCTCGACTACCATGAGAGGACCAGTGGAGGCGGCCGGGCTTCTCGCGGTGTCCCGGCTGCCGATGAATCGTTTGGCTTGTCGTGTCATCCGGAGGGTCGAAGGATGCAGTCGGTTCCTTGTGTTACCCGTCGTCGCTTCCTGGTAGAATCGACTTGCCGGTCGGCGGCAATCGGCGTTTCCGGGAGCATGGCGCTGATGAGTGGCGGCGTGGGTGCGGCGCAGAAAGAGTCGGTGAACTGGCAAGACGTCAGCGGGTGGGGAGTCGAAGGCAAAGGCTGGTCGGAAACGGCTCGGTATTATGACCGGCTGCCGCTTCGTGCCGAGGGCAAGGTGCGCAGCGCGGTGTGGAACCTCAGCCGGCACTCGGCGGGAATGGTGGCGCGCTTTCGCACCGATGCGCCCACGATCCACGTGCGCTACCGCCTGTTGTCTTCCCGTCTGGCGATGCCGCACATGCCGGCCACCGGAGTCAGCGGTGTCGATCTGTATGCCAGGGATGCCGACGGAGCGTGGCGATGGGTGGCCGTCTCGCGCCCGGCCAGCCAGACCGTGAAGGCCGTCTTGGCGAGCGGCATGACGCCGGCTTCCGATTCGCTGCGGGAATTCGCACTCTATCTGCCGCTTTACAACGGCGTGGAAAAGCTGGAGATCGGAGTTCCCGGCGCAGCCGAATTCCGGCCGATCGCTCCGCGCCAAGAGGGGACGATTCTGTTTTACGGTACGTCGATCATGCATGGTGCTTGCGCGTCGCGGCCGGGAATGTCGATTTCGGCGCTGGTCGGCCGGCGCCTCGAACGTCCCGTCATCAATCTCGGTTTCTCCGGCAACGGGAAACTGGAGATGGAACTCGCCAAGTTGATCGCCGAATTGCCCGCTGACGTCTATGCGCTGGATTGCCTCCCCAACTTGAATCCGGAAGAAGTGAAGGCTCGCACCGAACCCTTTGTCACCTATCTCCGTCAGCGTCGCCCCCAGGCTCATATCCTGCTGGTCGAAGACCGAACGTATGCCGACAGTTGGATTCGCCAGTCGCGCCGCGTGAGGAATGAGGGGAATCGGCGGGAATTCCGGGCCGCTTATGAGCGACTGCGAAAGGCCGGAATCGGTCGACTGCACTACCTGCCCGGAGAGAGGTTGCTGGGAGACGACAACGAGGCGACGACGGACGGATCGCACCCCAACGACTTGGGCATGGTGCGATACGCCGACGCCTATTGCCAAGTCTTGAAGCCGTTGCTGGAAGACGCGGGCTGAGCCGCTACCCGCCGCCCCCTTGCAGCGGGGTGTTTCGCTCTTGTATCGACCACGTGTAGTTCTTACACTCCGGCCCTCGAGTACGGTCGCGACATGCGGAGGTTGCGGATGACCGCCGTGGGCCGGCACTCTCCAAGAGTGGTCTGAGACCGGGAGTCAAGGAAGATGAAATCGAGTCGTTGGGCGATGCGGTGCTGGGGGTTGCTGCTGAGCTGTGTCGCTCTTTCGGCGGGCGGCTGTGCCATCATTCACCAGATGATCGCCGGCGACGGACCGATGGTCGATCCCCAATTCGACGGTTTGGCCGGAAAGAAGGTCGCCGTAGTCTGCGTCGTCAATTCGGGGTCGTACGGCATGGAAAGTGTGGCCGAGCCGATCGCTCAGCAGGTGGGCCTCTATCTCCGGCAACACGTCGAAGGAATTCGGCTGGTGCGATCTTCGGAGGTAGCCGACTGGATCGACAACAACAGTTGGGACCAGGGAGACTTTGTGGAGGTTGGCCGCGGTGTCGACGCCGACATGGTGGTGGCGATCGAGATCGAGTCGTTCCGACTGTACGACGGCCAGACGATGTTCAAGGGCCAGACTTCGCTTTCGGTGCGCGTGATCGACGTAAAGGATGACCATGTCGTCTTCCAGGCGCCGATCGCCGACTTCGCCTTCCCACGCGGACACGGCATCTCCACCACCGACCGCAGCGAAGCCAGCTTCCGCAGGATCTTCATTCAGCAGTTGGGCAACCACATCGCCCGCATGTTCTATAAACATCCTCTGGCCGAGGAATTCGCCATCGACGCCGCCTCGTATGCTCACTAAGTGCCTTGTCGGCAGGGCTCGGCGGCGCCCTACGCACGCCGACGGTGTTGCGGTCCCGATCGGCTTTGGGGGAAACTCGGCCGGCGATTTGCGGCGAATCGGCGGTGCGTGGCTCCCGTCCGGCAATAGGACGGATGAGACGGACAGGACGGATGGGACGACGGCCGGGCTATCTTCGCTCGACAACTGATGATGGCACATCGCCTTGCGCGTCGGACGAAACGCCCTCTGCGGCAGCGGCAAGAAGTACAAGAAATGCTGCGGCCGCCCCACCCGTCCCGCCGCCCGTTGACCGCGATCGAAGTCCGAATTGCGGCATCACTTTTGCCAATGGGAAGGGAACAGCCTCGAGCCCGCCCGAGCAGGATTCGCGTTCATCCGGTACATCGCGCAGGCTGTTCGGTGAATGTGAGACTCACCGCTTTTCGGCGTCTCGTTCCAGCATCATGAACTTCCATTCGATGTCGTCCCCCATGACGGAGATGACACTTCCGCTCGGCGCGATATGTTTGGCGATCTCATGAAACTCGATCTTCTTCCGGTTGTCCAGCGCGCCGCTCAACTTCTTTACCTCGATGAACGGATTGCGGTACTTGTTGATCGCGGTCAACATCTCGCTCTTGGACAACAGCGAATACAGGTTTCTCCAGTTTTCCGACGGATCCCAGTACGATTCTCCGACAAGGGAGCCGGCTCGCGAACGTCCTAGCATCGTGTGCACGAGTTTGAAAGACAATTGCGTATTCAGGCGGTTGGTCGGCGAGTGCACCGCGTCGATCGCTTGCTTCAGCGCGTTCACATTGTCCGAATAAATCAAGTCGGTGCCGATGACCGCGAAACAATTCGAGGGGCGACGAACAATGGGAGAGGCGGGGGAACTCCATTTCACGATCTTCGGGAGCAGTCGGTCGTCCAGATCAATTCGAAAAGGGTGCTGAAAGACGAGGTAGTCGACGGAACGATACCGCTTCGAACGGATGTTCCCGCGATTGCGAGCCGCGATCTCCTTGATGGTCCGCTTGATGCGATCAGGTTCCGCCAACTCCACTCCCAGCAGCAGCGATTTCGCGTTCAGCGCGGCGGCCGTGTCGAACCATCTGGCAACGGTGACTCGACCGGTGATCGTCTCCGGATCGAAATCGATTCCGTTCCTCCGCAGCCATTGGGACAGCGGACTTGCCGTGTTCCCCTCCGAGGCGGTCGGTACCGCGGAAGTCGCCCACCGTCGATCGATTCGGTCCCACGTTCCCTGCGGATCGATCCGCATGACGATGGCCGATGAAACCGATGCGGGAACCCAGTCGGGCATGCTCGTGCCACCGTGCCCCCAGGCGATCGGTCCCAGAGCCGCTCGCGGCTCGGATGTCCGGTTCAGCTTGATTCGTACGAGCAGGGAGTAGGGACGAGCCGGGAATTCGACCGATCCGTGGAGGAACTTCCACCCATCGAATTCGGGGCCCAGCCAGGCCGAGCCGAGAAGTCTCAGCAAGGGCTGGTGTCGGAACAGTTGTTTGGCATGGACGAACACGACGGCGGCCTGCCGGTGCGAGCCGAGTGCGTTTTGTGTTCGTCGCAACCAGCTCTTCCACTCGCTCGCTGTTGCCGCCCGCTGCGGAGTCGGCTTCGTCGCCGACGTTCCGCGGAACTGCACGGCACGTTGCTGCGAGGTGGTTAGGATCACGGTCGTCTTGTCGACGACCAGATATCGTTGGGGATCGTAGCCGTTCCGCTCGAGAACCGTTACGGCCACGCCCTCGAACGGTTGGACCAATGCCTTCCCGCCGGACTCTCGGTGATCGCTCACAATGCGCGCAGCCAATGATCGGGCTGCTTCCACGGACTGCGCGCGGAAAACCGAGATTTGCTCGAAACCGTCCTGGTCGGAAAAGGTGATCAGATACCGGAAGCCGCCATCGCAACTGCGCAGCAGTCGCCACCGGGGAATTCCGAGAATGGCTCGATAAGGAACAAAATACTTCGATTCCAGACTGTCCAGGGCGCCTCGGGCAATCGGGGCCACATGGGGATGTGTCAGGATGCGCCCGAAACTCGTATTCGCGGTCCTGTGCGCCAAGTACGCGATGTCCGGAATGTCCACGCACACGACGGTATCGGGAGGCAACTCCGACACGAGCCGCGATGGCTCTTCGGCGACGAGTAGCGACGAGCCGACCACCACGAAGGGGAGCAGCCAACAGATGCGGTCTCCGATTGCGCGCGACGAGAATCCGAGTCCACGCCGACGAACGCCCAAACGGTACATGTCGAAGCCTCCTTTGCGCTATCGAGTCCATTGGGCAGGTCAACCATTGGCGACCGAACCCCTGCGACAACGCCATCTTGCCACGAATGCCATCACCGTGGCAAGAGCAATCGTTCCGATGGCGATGTGGAAGCGTGTCATGGTTGGCCGGAACGAATCCCGTTGCTGCAACGGATGAGTGACACTCGGCTGGGGACTTTTGTTTACATCACGTTCCGCAGGATCGACGCGCATTCCATAATCGAGATCGGGAATCCCGAATTGTCGTAAACTCGTTGTCACCTCTCCTTTGCCGATCCTGTTCAACCGGACAAACTCGAAGATCTGCGTCTTGTCCGGACGGCCGTTCTGGTTCATTCTCGACGTCGCGTCATTTCCCCATATCCAGCGCGTGCGAAGCGTCTTGACCATGAAAACATCCTTGGTAGCCGCTTTCGGATCGCACTCGAACACGTGTTCCACGCAGACAGGTTGTTGTCCGGTGATTTCGATCGTCTTTTGTGATCGGACAATCATCCAATTCCACTCAGGTACCAACACCAGAAATCCATGCACCTTGCACGGACGACCGCCAACCGGGTGGCGGCCTTTCCACTCCAAGTCGATGCGAACGCTAGACATGTCGTTGGAGACTTCATCGCGGCTGACCAACTTCGAAAACCCTCCGCGCAACAAAAAACGCTCGACCGGCTCTGCCAAGAACCAGGAAGCCATCCGCACGAACGATAACCGAACGGAAATCGCATCATCGGCGTACGTTGGACTGTTCGTTGCAAAGAGCAGAATCCACTTATCTCCTTTTTTTTGAAGAACGAACGACTTCCGGCCGGTGCAGACAACCGCATTCGCGATTTCGGGCTCACGCCCCCGACTCTGTTCAATCAGTGTCGCACGGCGCCCGTCGATCACGAAAGACAACAAGGACGTAGTTCGCCGCGTTGTCGTTCGCGAGCAGACCGTAAACAACACGTCGCCCGCCACACGTTCGTGCGATGCGCGAATTGCATCCCATCCCCGCTTTGCTGCGACCAGATCTACACCCAGTTTCTCACCCAAGCGAACCAGGTCGGAATGAGTGTCCCCGAAAACCGGCTGAAATGGTGCCACAATCGTCACTGTCACGGCGACCCAAGAGCGTCGTCCATACATCTGTCAATGCCTCCTGCCAAGCAGCTCCTTGGCGATGGAAGAATGGACCTGTCAACGCCAGAACAAAAAAATGGTCGTTCGAAATCACCGGCCCCCGCCGAACCCAAAAATACAAAATGTTCCGCCACTTTCCGGGTCATCGTAACAGGCACATATGGCTAGCGAACATCCCGCACCGTTACATTTCCCGACCTGCCCCTCGTTGCAACTGCACCACAGCAAAGGACAGGGAATGGGTAACCCCTGAGCGGACGATGGACGGACCGGAGCAAATGCGAAAACGGACACCAAAACGGCGAGAGCTACCGCGACCACCAATGCTACACGTCTCATAAGTCTTCCTCCCATGTGAACAGGATGGCAATGATCGTCCAGATGAGCAATCGTCGTCTCGTGGATGCCACCGGCATCTCACTGTAAGGGTCTGTGAATCCGTATCACGACCGTCAGAACGGGTGACCGGGGTAGGTCTGTGTAAAGAAAAATCTGTTGGTCAAACTCTCGTAGGGCGTCTCCGATGCCAGGCGAACGGACGGTCAAAGGAAGGGTGATACGGGAGTGGGGCTCAATGACAGCAGGAAGATCGTCAATGACCACGCAAGAACACGTTACCGTTCCTCCGACGATGGTCACGTTTCTGCCAAGCGAGTTGTAGATGGGTAGATTCAGCCGTATGGCTCGTCCGTCGTCAGGCCAGTCAACGTGAAGCGTATCCGGTAAGACAACGCCCTGGCCCTGCCATGCCTTAACAGCGAAGCTCGCGCTCCCACTTCGGTAGACATCGAACAGAAACCAACCTAGAAAAAAACAAAGAGCACATGCTGGCATTCCGAGCCATGCGCCGGTCGTTCGACGCGCCACTCGTGCGACTGGATCAGCCATCATCGTTACCTGTTCGCACCTGGGACATCCGATACGATGCAGCAAAACGAACTGCCCCAGGCCACGTCATAGCCATTCGTGTCATCTCGGTGACAGAACAAAGCCACATCGGGAAAATCACTTTTCACGATCAGAGACGGGAAGACGCAGATCTTGTCGCCATATCTCCCTCTGTCGCCACGACATCTATCTGAACACGAAAAGAAGCCACGGACATGCCAGACCGAGTCCGTGCCTCTACGAGGACACTCAACCTTCCTTCGTATGATGGATCATCCGCAAAATCGGCGCAGATCGTAACGACCAATCTCCGCTCGTTTTCGGAGAAGACAATGGTGCGATACCGTGTGACACGGACGCACTGGCAGCTGGTCTCAAACGACAACTCTTCATCACGATAGTTGTCATCAACCTCAATGACGAAATCTCGTACAATCGTGCCGCCCACCGGTACGACACCCATCGCCAGCACGTGAGCCTGGGAAGGCAGAATAGGCCTTTGTGAGGTAATGGAACGAGAGTGCGCAAACGAATGCGAGCGGTTCCTGTTATAGGAAGACTTTTGCCAATGTGATAGCCGACAGCCCATTAGACCAGTGAATGTCACGGAAATCACAGCGTAGTAGCGCAGGGCATCTTGCGTTCTACGCAGCCGTGGGCCGG
>JALSIV010000409.1 GCA_026989685.1 Pirellulaceae bacterium
CCATCTTATCGGCCTCCTCGCTGAAGGGACGTTTTGTGACGGTTGAATCACAATCTATCCCAATTTGGCGTGGAGGCCGATATCAATTTATCCGCTGAAATCTGCAAAACTCGAACTAAGAACTCCAGACCGGCTTGGCCTCGTCATACGGCCGGCTGCGGATCACGCCGTCCTCGGGGCTGCTGGCCGACGCGTAGAGTCGTCGAGGGATGCGGCCCGCGAGGTAGGCCAAGCGCCCGGCGATGGCGGCGTGTTTCATGGCGTAAGCCATGGCGACGGGGTGGCGGGCGTGAGCGATCGCCGTGTTGAGCAGCACGCCGTCGACTCCCAACTCCATCGCCGCGGCCACATCGCTGGCCGTTCCCACGCCGGCGTCGACAATAACGGGGTACGTGGGATCGTCTCCCTTGAGATACTCCAGGCAAATCCGGATGTTGTTGGGATTGAGAATTCCCTGGCCCGAGCCGATGGGGCTGCCCGCCGGCATCACGGCCGTGGCCCCCGCCTTTTTCAGCTTCAGAGCGGTCACGGGATCGTCGCTGGTGTAGCAGAGTACGAGAAAGCCTTCCTCGACCAACTGCTCGGTGGCTCGCAACGTCTCCAGCGGATCGGGAAGCAGCGTCTTGCGATCTCCGAGGACTTCGAGTTTCACCCAGTCGGCGCCCGGGTTTCCCAAGCCTCGGAGGATTTCGCGACCCAGCCGCGCGGTGCGCACGGCGTCGACGGCGGAAAAGCAGCCGGCCGTATTGGGCAGCAGCACCAGCCGCTCGGGGTCGAGGAAGTCGAGGATATTCCGTCCGGAGCGGTCGTGGAGCCGTTCGCGGCGGACGGCGACGGTCACACATTCGGTCCCCGACGCCTCGACGGTCTCCTGCATCACTCGGAAGTCGTCATAACGGCCGCTTCCCACGATCAACCGGCTGTCGAACGTATGGGGCCCCAGTTGCAGAGGGGCATCGAAATCGGGGGCGCGCTCTGGAAAATGAGGCTGATGTTGCCGGGTGTCTGACATGACCGCTGTTCAACCTCCTCCAACGAAACCGACGATCTCGATGACGTCGCCCGACTGCAGATGCCGCGACGCATGGTCATCGCGCGGTACCAATTGACCGTTGACCTCGACGGCAATCCGCCGCGGGTCCCGCTCGAGCCGCCTGAGCAGTTGAGCCAACGTCAACGGCTTTTCGGCGACGAGAGCCTCGCCGTTGACAGTGAGTTCGACCTTCGTCGATGGCTTCGTCTTCACAGTCCTTCGGTATGAGCGTGCGGCACGGAGTTTTGTGACAGGCTCTTAAAATCCAACTTCGAAACATCTGCGCGTCATGCGCGCATGTTGCACTGGCTTTCGGTTGTCACCGTCACCCCTACAGTCTCCGGTCTCCCGTCTCCAGCCTTGCGGGCGAAGCCCGCGTTAGGATTACTCGCGGATCAAGTTGGGTTGGCGCACCGAGCCGGTAACCAGTTTGATGAACGGGGCCATCTGCGGCTGATTGGCCGAGTAGGCCGACGGACTCCATGGCACGCCATAGGCGACGAACTTGCCGGTCGCCGCATCGACGACGTACACCACGGCGCCGCCCATCCGAGCATTCCGGGAGGTCCCGAGAAAGTTGGAAACGCCGGTGACCATCAACAGCCGAGCGTTCTTGGTGTCGGTAATCTGCATGTCGTCGTAGACGGATGCCGTCTTGAATTGGGCGACCACCTGCCCCACACCGGCGGGGGTCGGACGGGCCAACCGACGCCCCAACACGAAGCAGGTGAGCTCGCCGGCGACCGGATCGAGAAAGTAGACACCTTCCACATCGCCGCCGACGGGGCCGGTCGCGACGGCGAACTTGTCACTACTATCGGTCGCGGTCGCTTCCAGCGGGATCTCGCTGAGCGAGAAGACGGGCATCGTGGACGGTCGCTGGTACCACCAGCCACCCCCAAAGCCGAGTGTCAGACCGATCGCTACACCGGCTCCAGCCCACCATCGCCCCACACTCCCACGTTTCACCATGGCACACGTCTCCTTGGTTCGAGTCTTATCGTCGATCGGGTTTTGTCGTCTCAGGGATCGCCTCCCATCGCCCCGGCTCGATGCGCTCGGCGATCCGGTCCTCACGGGAGGTTCCGCATCTCATTGTAGCCGATTTCGCTCGAATCACCATCGGCGTTCTCCGGCCCTGGAGCGGCCGCGCCGAATGTGATAAAACCACCAACGGCAGCTCTGTTGCACTCGACGAAGGGGCAACACCAACTTGAGTTCGGCGCGACCTGTTGCCGGCCCCGTTCCTCTCGGCAGAATTGGCAAGGAGAACACTGATGGGAATCAATGCACCGCTGGATCGGAAACTGCGTATGGGGCTGGTCGGCGGCGGCCGCGGCTCGTTCATCGGACGAGTCCATGCCATCGCGGCCATGTTGGATAATCGTGCCGAGCTGGTAGCGGGAGCCCTCTCGTCGGATCCCCGGCGCGCCAAGGAGTCGGCTCCCGATTACGGCATCGCCGACGACCGCGCCTATACGTCCTACACCGAGATGCTCCAGCAGGAAAAGGAGCGACCAGAGGGGGATCGCATCGATTTCGTCTCGATCACCACTCCCAACCACATGCACTACCCGATCGCCAAGGCGGCGCTCGAGGCCGGCTTTCACGTCGTCTGCGACAAACCGATGACGTTCGACCTGGCACAAGCCGAAGAACTGGTATCACTGGTAGAACAATCCAACGTGATTTTCGCCGTCACCCACAACTACACCGGCTATCCCCTGGTGCGCCAGGCTCGCGAAATGGTGCAAAGCGGAGAATTGGGAGAGATTCAGGCCATTCGCGTCCATTACATCCAGGGCTGGTTAAGAACGCGTCTGGAAGCGACCGAACAAAAGCAGGCGTCGTGGAGGACCGATCCCAGCAAGAGCGGGGCGGCCGGTTGCTTCGGCGACATCGGAACGCACGCCTTCAATCTGGCCCGCTACATCACCGGCGTACTCCCCGATTCGGTGAGCGCCCACTTGAAGACGTTCGAAGCCGGACGGCAATTGGACGACTACGGCACCGCCGTGATCCGCTTCGAGAACGGAGCCCTCTGCACGGTGACCGCGTCCCAAATCAGCCACGGCCGGGAAAACGACCTGTTTATCGAAGTCGACGGTACCAAGGGAGCCATCGCCTGGAGGCAGGAAGAACCCAACGTGATGATCTTCCGCCAGAACGGGCAGCCTCACAAGTTCTATACGCGCGATCCCAATGCACCGCACACCAACGAAGCCGGACGTGCCGCCTGCCGGTTGCCGGCCGGTCACCCCGAAGCCTTCTTCGAAGCGTTTGCCAATGTTTACCGAGCCGCCTTCGACGACATGGTTCGACTGGCAATCGGAGAGAACATCGATCGAGTCAACACGGTCTACCCCAACGTGTATGATGGAACCGAAGGGATGTACTTCATCGAGCAGTGCGTGGCCAGCAGCCGTGAAAACGGCGTCTGGTTGCCGCTTCGGCATCCCAAGGCCCGGCCGTGATCGAGGGCGGGGGCGAGAATCGCGTGGCACGAGGCCCGTGACGGGATGGAGGGGTCGGTCGGTTGGCGCGACCCCACTCGACTCGAATGCGGCTGCCGCCGCCGGAGGCCTCGTATGAACCGAACCTACCAGATCACCGTATCGCTCGGATTCCTCTGCCTGGCTCTGGGGGCCGCGTCGTGCGAGACCCCGGCTCCTTCGCAAAACACCCCGACCGCCGGGTCCGGTGAACCACCGGCCACGCCGACTCTCGTCGAGATGATCGACGAGGAACTCGCCTACACGCGCGACCACCGAGCTCTGTCGCTGGAGACCAACGCCGCCTGGCAGATCCTCCACGGCGTACTCGCCTACGGACGCGAATTCACCGTCGAACAGGACGGCAAGCCGGTCAAGGTCGTCGATTATCTGCTCAGCGGCGGCACCATCAAAGGCTGGGATCCTCAGTTGCTGACGGTGGGGGATCCCCCGAGAAAAACCGCTCGCCTGCTGATGGCTCCCGGCACCAAGTCGGGCCAGGGGCACCCCGATCAGTGGCTGGCCGTGCTGGCTCAGTGCGATCTGGCTCCGGATCAGCGGGTGCGAATCGGCGATGCCGATATTCCCTTTATCGAGCTGATCGACCAAATGCTGCGGGACGTTCACCGCAACGTCGACCGCGAGTATAGTTGGACCCTGATCGCAGCCACTCACTATTACCCGACCACGCATCGCTGGACTGCCGGTGACGGCAAGGAGTGGTCGATCGAACGACTGATGGAAATCGAACTGGAGCAGGAACTGGCCACCAGTGCTTGCGGCGGTACGCACCGGCTGATCGGATTGGCCATGGCACTCGATCGGCGCAAGCGGGACAATGAGCCGATCACCGGCGTATGGGAGCAGACTCAGCAAAAGATCAACGTAGTCGCTCAGCGAGCTCGCGAACTACAAAACGCCGACGGTTCCTTTTCTACCGACTATTTCGAACGACCGGCCACCCATCCCGACCTCAAGGAACACTTGGGAGCGACCGGTCACACGCTGGAGTTTCTCGCGGTCAGCCAGCCCCCGCAGGTCCTCACCGAGCCGTGGGTCCGACGCGCGGCCATGCGTCTGACACGCTTGTTCACCGTAACGCGCCGAGTTCCGCTGGAATGCGGAGCCCTCTATCACGCAGCCCACGGATTGGTGCTGTACCGCCGACACGTTGCCCCGCCTAAGCAGGCGGACCCATCGACGGCGCCGTGAACTTCACACGGCGACCGGCGCCGGGATCCGGGGATGGGGATCGTAGCCCACGACTTGGATGTCTTCGTACTCGAAGTCGAACAGCGATTCGACTTCGGGGTTCAGCTCCAATCGCGGGAGCGGGCGCGGGTCGCGCTCGAGTTGCAGCTTGGCCTGCTCCAAGTGGTTCCGATACAAATGCACATCGCCGAACGTGTGGATGAACTCGCCGGGCCGCAGATCGCACACTTGAGCCACCATCATCGTCAGCAGGGCATACGAGGCGATGTTGAAAGGCACTCCCAGAAAGGCGTCGGCGCTGCGCTGGTAGAGTTGGCACGACAATCTGCCCTCGGCCACGTAGAACTGGAACAGGACGTGGCAAGGGGCCAACGCCATCTTCGGCAGATCGGCCACGTTCCAAGCACTGACCACCAGTCGTCGCGAATGGGGATCCCGCCGGATCTGCTCGAGCACCTCTCCCAGTTGGTCGACGTGTCCGCCGTCCGGTAACGGCCAGCTTCGCCACTGGGCGCCGTAGACCGGTCCCAACGCTCCTCGCTCGTCGGCCCACTCATCCCAGATCGTCACCCCCCGCTCCTGCAACCAACGCACGTTCGTTTCGCCTCGCAGAAACCACAGCAATTCGTAAATCACCGACTTCAGATGAATGCGTTTGGTGGTGACCAGCGGGAATCCCTCCGTCAGATCAAACCTCATTTGATGGCCGAACAGACTCAAGGTGCCCGTCCCCGTACGATCCGGCTTGGCCACGCCGCGATCGAGAATCTGCTGCAACAAATCGAGATAAACCCGCATGGTTTCTGTTCCTCGCGTTTACGGCTGAGCACCGTACCAGCGCACCACTCGCCCCAACAAGCGAGCGTGGTCGCCCATTCCTCGACCAAACCGGCTGTCGATCGAAGCCGGTTGATTGTCGCCCGCCAGGAACAGCCTGGCAAGCGGTGCGGGAGCACTCCATCGCCGGGTACTCCCGTCGGGCCCGAAATAGTAGATGTCCCGGTAGACCCGGCGTCTGCCCACCAGCAGACGGCCGCGCCGGCAACCCACGGCCAGCGACCGGGAAACGCTACCGATAGGCGTAGCCGAGTCCAATTCATGTCGCGCGACGACGGCACCATCGACGGCCAACACGAGTTGCCGATCCCACATTCCCCACTCGATGCGCCGCATTTTCCGCCGTGACCCTCTCCAGCCCATCGCCTGATCCAGCACGATTTTTCCATCTCGTTCGATCTGCAACCGCTGCGCCGCCACGTCGACCCGCGCCGACCAGACCGTCTCGCTCGTTCGCCAGCGGAGCAGCCACACGGCATCCGAGGACCAATGCAATTCGGCATCGAGCACCAGATCGGGAACGGCGTGCAGCGGAGCTCGAGTTCGGCTTCCGTTGTACGCCACCAGATCCAGAACCGGAATTTCTTCGCCCCGCTTCCTCGGTGGACTGCCGTCGGCGTATTCGCAGAGGTGACGATACTCGAGCCAGGCGACGTTCGAGTTTTCCTTGGCCGACTGCTCGATTTGCCAGCCAAGCCCGATCCGCCTCCAGCGGCCGTCCCGATCCCTCCGCCATCGGCGCGGCGATCCTGCCAGCGACGGTTGAAAACGAGAATCGTGGACGAGGACGCGTTGGCGGCGAAACTCCGCCAGACTTTTTCTCACGATCGCGCCGTCGATCCACACGTCTCCGTCGACGAGTGCCAGCTTTTCGCCGGGCAGGGCCAACACGCGTTTGGTCAGGTATTTTCCATCGGTTGTCCCCATGGCCACCACTTCCCAACGTCGCGGTCGGCGCCACAGGTAAGGAAACGAGTCGATCCAGACGCGGTCGCCCGTGCGGATATGCCAGGGTTGGATGCGGCTGTGGCGATACCCGCAATTCCAGCACGCGACGAGGTCCCCGGTTTTCTGCGTGGTCGCGTCGACGGTCAATGGCGCATCGCAATCGTCGCAGCGAAGCGAGTAATGTCGATTGCGCAGCGCGGGAGCCATCGACGCCGACGCGATGCGGAGCGGACGCGGCCATCCTCGGATCATCGAAACGCGGAGCACGAGAGCAGCCAGGAGCAACGCCAGGAGCAGCCGCCGAATGCGGCGCCGCCTGCGGTTTCGCTGCGTCAACTGCCCGATCATCAAAACGGCATCCCTCGTTTGCTGCGAGGTTCAGCGGTCCGGCGACTGGCGGCCCGTGTCGAGCACGGCCATGAACGCCTTTTGCGGGATGTCGACCTTGCCGATCGACTTCATCCGCTTCTTGCCTTCCCGCTGCTTGGCCCACAGCTTGCGTTTGCGCGTGATATCGCCGCCGTAGCATTTGGCGGTCACGTTCTTCCGCATGGCGGGGACGGTTTCCCGAGCGATCACGCGGCTGCCGATGGCGGCTTGGACGGCCACTTCGAACAAGTGCCGGTCGATCTCGCTCTTGAGTTTCCTCACGATGGCCCGCCCGCGCCGCTGCGCGTCGGCTCGATCGCAAATCACCGACAACGCGTCGACGCGCTTTCCGTTGACCAGCACGTCCATCCGCACCAAATCGGCCGGTTCGTAGCCGAGCAATTCATAGTCCATCGTTCCGTAACCTCGAGTCGCACTCTTGAGTTTGTCGTGCAGATCGTAGATCACTTCGGCCAGAGGCAGATCGTAGGTCAGCATGGCTCGCGTCGTCGAGAGATACTCGGTTCCTCGAGTCACCCCTCGACGTTCCTGGCACAGTTTCATGATCGCACCGATGTACTCGGTCGGAACGATGAAGTTGACGCGCACAATCGGCTGCCGAAACTCGGCGATCTCCCCCGCGTCCGGTACTTCTTGCGGACGGTGGATCTCTCGGACCTCGCCGCTGCGGGTGGTGATCTCGTAGGTCACATTGGGCGCCGTTTGCACCAGGTCGATGTCGGCTTCCTGTTCCAGTCGCTGCTGGACGATCTCCATGTGCAACAGTCCCAGGAAACCGCAGCGGAAGCCGAACCCCAGCGCGTCGCTGGTTTCCGGCGCGAATTCGAAACTGGGATCGTTGATCGACAGCTTTTCCAACGCATCCCGCAGTTCGGCGAAGTCCTGCCCGTCGGCCGGATAGAGACCGCAGTAGACCATCCGCTTGGGAGGTTGATAGCCGGGGAGACGCGGAGTCTCCTGGTCGTTGGCCAGCACCACCGTGTCGCCGATGTGCACGTCGGCAATCGACTTGATGTTGCCGATGATGTAGCCGACCTGCCCCGACGAAAGGGATTCGCAAGCCTCTTGCTTGGGACGAAACCGGCCCAACTCCAGAACTTCGTACGTGCGGTTGGTTCCGCAGTAGCGGATCTTGTCCCGCCGGCTCAACGTTCCCTGCCGAAGCCGCACATAAGTGATGGCGCCTCGGTAGGCGTCGTAGTGCGAATCGAACACCATCGCCTGCAGCGGCGCGGCGGCATCGCCCTCGGGCGGCGGAATGCGATCGAGAATGGCTGCTAGCAGCCGGTCGATGCCGATCCCCGCCTTGGCACTCACCGGAATCACTTCCTCTGGGGCGATCCCCAATGAATGCTCCATCTCCTCGACCACTTCTTCGACTCGGGCGTGCTTCAGGTCGATCTTGTTGACGACCGGGATGATGGTCAGATCGTGTTCCAAAGCGGCGTAGGCGTTGGCGACCGTCTGAGCTTCCACGCCCTGATAGGCGTCGACCACCAACAACGCGCCTTCGCAGCAGGCCAGAGACCGCGATACTTCGTATTGAAAGTCGACATGTCCCGGCGTGTCGATCAGATTCAGCTCGTACTCGGTTCCCTGATGACGGTACGGCATCGAGACGGCTCGCGCCTTGATTGTGATGCCTCGAGCCCGCTCGAGTTCCATGTCATCCAGCAGTTGGTCCTGCATCTCGCGCGATGCGACGGCACCAGTGTATTCCAGCAGCCGGTCGGCCAGCGTGCTCTTGCCGTGGTCGATGTGAGCGATGATGCAGAAATTGCGAATCCGGTGTCGGTCCATCATATGGCCATTGTTTAAGGTGGAGCGTGCCGAGACAAATCCGAAGCCGGGCGCAGGGAAAACCGAGGCGTCACGAGGTGGCCGCGTCGAGGGTGGCTCGAGCGTATCCGGCGGCGCCGATGAACCCGGCATCGGAGCCGAGCACGGCGAAGTCGATCACCGTCGTTTCGCGCACCACGTGGAACGCCCGCTTACGAAATTCGCTGCGGATCCCCTCGATAAAACGGCGACCGATCGGGTCGTCGGCACCGCCGAAGTCCATGGCGCCGCCCAGCACCACCAAACCCGGATCGATCAGATGGACCAGCGTAGTGATGGCCACGCCCAGGTAGACGGCTGTCTCGTCGA